>CAYWDA010000035.1:0-3527 GCA_964456945.1 uncultured Syntrophomonadaceae bacterium | reverse complement strand
TGCCGACCACAATTGCCCAGGCAGCCGAACACGGTCTCTATAAGCGGGCTGAAAAGCTGCACGCTGTTGACTGTTTTGAATGCGGGTGTTGTTCATACGTTTGTCCTTCAAAAATACCTTTAACGCAGCTGATTAGAATTGCCAAAGCTGAAATTTTGAAAGCGAGAAAAAAGTAGCAGGCAGTGTTAGGGAGGGAAGTGATGGAAATGGATAGAAAAATGATTGTTTCATCTTCTCCGCACATAAGAACGTTTGAGTCTGTGCAGAGTGTTATGACCGATGTTTTAATTGCACTTTTCCCGGTAGCCCTGATGGCAGTACTGCTTTTCGGTTACCAGGCCTTGTTGACAATGGTTATCTCAGTTGCCACCGCTATGCTTGTTGAAGCTTTATGGCTGCGCAAACGTGATCTGTTCAGTGATGGCAGCGCAGCGGTTACCGGTCTTTTATTTGCCATGGTTTTGCCACCGTCGCCGCCATGGTGGCTGGTAGTAGTCGGCGCTGCGGCTTCGATTATTATCGGCAAGCAGGTTTTTGGCGGTATTGGATACAACATATTTAACCCTGCCCTGGTTGGGCGGGCTGTCGTCGTCATGTCCTGGGGTGGCCACCTGGTTGGCCGGGTCTGGTCTCCACCGCAGCCTTTTGCTTTCAGTGCAGATATTGCTGCAATAACCACAGCAACTCCCCTGAATGGAGCGGAAGAGGCTTTATCGGTAAGCCTTTCTCAGCTCTTTATCGGTAATGTAGCCGGCTGCCTCGGTGAGACTTCGGCGCTTGCCATCTTAATCGGCGGGGTATGGCTGTTTTACAAGGGCCATATTGACTGGCGCATACCGGGAGGGTTTATTGGTACTGTGTATGTCATGGGAGTTCTCTTTGGTGGGGGTTTCTACGACAATCATATTTTTACCGGCCTTTTTCATGTTTTGGCCGGGGGTGTTATGCTCGGTGCGGTTTTTATGGCTACCGATATGGTAACCACACCGGTTACCAGCAGAGGTAAGCTAATTTTTGGACTAGGGTGTGGACTGATTACGATGGCAATCCGTTTATGGGGCAACATGCCCGAAGGTGTTACATTTGCCATTCTGATTATGAATGCTGTAACACCAATTATTGATAATTTTACCGTTCCGCAACAGTTCGGGGGGGTGAAAAAGAGTGCGTGATATTTTGCGATTATCATTAACCCTGGCTTTCGTTGGGCTTGTATCTGCTGCTGCGCTCACCGGCATGGAAAACCTTACGGCACCGATTATTGCCGAGCGGCAGGAGGCAGAGTATCGCCAGGCTCTTGAACTTTTTTTCCCGGATTTTGAAAGTTTTGAAACGGAACGCATTGAAGATGATTACTTTGATTTGATCAGCGATGGTTCCGGAAATCTGGTCGGCATAATGAGTACCATTCAGCAGGCAGGCTACGATGGTTTTATAACATACAACCTGGCTTTGAACAAAGATGGTGAGATTGTTGGCCTGTTGATCATTTCCCACTCGGAAACTCCGGGTATTGGTGATGTGATTACCACTGAGCCATTCCAGGAACAATTTTTCGGTAAGAGCTACGCGGATCCAATTGTTGCCGGCGATGATGTAGATACTGTCAGTGGGGCAACCGTAAGCACTGCAGCAATGATAACTTCAATCCGCAGAGTTGTAGGTGTTGTCGCAGAGAATTATTTGGGACAGGAAACTGTAGTAATCGACATTTCCAAAGTTCCCGACGGCATTTATGAAGGCAGTGCTCCCGGTGTTGGTGGCCCGCTGGTGGTGAGCGTTGAAGTTTCAGGCGGAATGATTACCGCTATAAACATACTGGAACACAGCGAAACACCGACTTACTATATCGAATCTTATCCGTTAATACCGGATCTGATTATTGCTGAGCAGAGCTTCGAGGTTGATACAAAAACCGGGGCGACAATTAGCGCCAATGCTATTGTTGAAGCTGTTCAGAACGCTCTGACCGGCGCATCGGGCGAAGAGACCGGAGGTGGCCAGTAATATGAAAGCGAATAGCATTTACCTGCAAGATCTGACCAAGGGCATCGTCAAAGAAAACCCCGTGTTCATAACTCTGCTTGGAATGTGCCCAGTCTTAGGGGTTACAGCATTTATCATTAATGGCGTGGGGATGGGCCTTGCTGCTACGGTAGTATTGGTTGCCTCGAACGTGGTTATTTCACTGCTGCGCAGTTTTATTCCTCCGCAGGTGCGTATACCCTGTTTCATTGTGATTATTGCTACATTCGTGACCATTATCGAGATGGCCTTGAAAGCTTTCCAACCAGCATTATATGAAGCTCTGGGCGTTTTTGTTCCCCTTATTGTTGTTAACTGTATCATTCTTGGCCGGGCCGAAGCATTTGCCAGCAAGAAACCGGTTATGCGTTCGCTGTTAGATGGTCTGGGCGCCGGCATTGGTTTTACCCTGGCTTTGTTTATTCTGGCCACCGTGCGTGAAGTTGTAGGCCAGGGCACAATTCTTGGCCCTGATCCCAATACTATCATTCACATTTTCGGGCCTAATTATGAACCGATGGCCTTGTTTGCTCAGCCGGCCGGTGCTTTTATTGCCCTGGGCTTGTTGTTAGCCGGTGTAAATATGTTATTTAAGCGCTTCAACATCAAATAGGTTGACTGCTGCCGAACCGGGCAGAAAGTCAATCCGGGTAGGAGAGTACTATGGAAAAGCTGCTTTCAATCTTTTTTATCTATATTTTTGTCGATAACTTCGTGCTCCAGCGCTTTTTCGGGATTTGCCCTTTTCTTGGCGTATCCCGTAAAATGGAGACAGCAATTGGGATGAGCATGGCCGTGGTATTCGTTATGACTATGGCTACTCTTGTAACCTGGCTGGTTTATACATTTGTTCTTATTCCTTTCAACCTTGCTTACTTACAGATTGTTACTTTCATTCTGATTATCGCTTCCCTGGTTCAGCTGGTTGAAATTGTTTTGCGAAAAATTAGTCCTACCCTCTACCAGGGGTTAGGAATATTTTTGCCTTTAATCACAACCAACTGCGCCGTTATGGCAGTTGCTCTACTGGCGGTGCGCCAGGAATTCAACCTGCTGGAGTCGGTTGTCTTTGCAATTGCCGCTTCTCTCGGCTTTTCTCTGGCTCTGATTATTATGGCCGGCATCAGGGAACGCCTGGAGCTGGCGAAAATGCCGGATGTTTTACAGGGTTCAGCAGTTACATTGATAACTGCAGGTATTTTATCCCTGGCCTTCCTTGGTTTCAAGGGAATGATTGCCCTTTAGGATCAGTAATTCCCGGTTTGGGAAATATATAGTAGTGAGGTGAATTAAACCGTGTTAATTATATATGCGCTCGCCACCCTCGGTTTGATAGGATTGATCTTCGGTATATTCCTGGCTACGGCTGCAAAGGTATTTGCTGTTGAAACAGATCCTAGGGTTGAAGCGGTTAAAGAAGTTCTGCCGGGCGCCAACTGTGGTGCTTGCGGTTATGCCGGTTGCGCAAATTTTGCTGAAGCAGTTGCCGGAGGAGATGCATC
>CAYWDA010000034.1:0-1903 GCA_964456945.1 uncultured Syntrophomonadaceae bacterium | reverse complement strand
GCCATTAATCTGAACCACAACTTCAACTTCATCAACCAGCAGTTTCAGCGGATCAAATGATGGCCACTGCTGCCTGTGCACGCTTTCATTATGGCCAATTCGCCGCCATGACTCTTCAGCCAGGTGTGGAGCAAATGGAGCCAGCAGTAAAATAGTTTTTTCGATTGCAGCGCGGAGCACGCTGTTATTTTGATCGGCAATATCACTTCCATGGCGGTAGGCATAGGTGGCATTAACCAGTTCCATGATAGCGCTGATCGCGGTATTAAAATTAAAACGTTCATGAATATCGTAGGTTACTTTTTTTATAGCTGCGTGAACTGCTCGTTCAAGTTCAGACTCTCTTTCTCCCATTACCGAAGAACCGCTGCCGGCAGCAAACTGGTCCAGGCAATCTTCAACCAGGCGCCAGATGCGGCGCAGAAAGCGGTTACAACCTTCCACACCCTGGTCGCTCCAGTCAAGATCCTTTTCAGGAGGAGAAGCAAAAAGAATAAAGAGGCGGCCGGTATCGGCGCCGTACTTATCAACGATTTCATCAGGCGTGACAACATTGCCTTTTGACTTCGACATCTTTGCCCCGTCTTTATAAACCATCCCCTGGGCTAAGAGCCGGCTGAAAGGCTCTTCAACCTTAATCAGGTCGGCATCGTAGAGAACCTTGGTGAAAAAGCGGGCATAGAGCAGGTGAAGAACGGCATGTTCAATGCCGCCTATATATTGATCAACCGGCATCCAGTAATCTACATCGCTGCTCTCGAAGGGAACATCAGCACTCTTTGGACTGGTATAGCGTAAGAAATACCAGGAAGAACAGATAAATGTATCCATTGTATCGGTTTCCCGGCGCGCTGGCGATCCGCAGGTCGGGCAGTTCACATTGACAAAGGCGGCAGATTGGGCAAGGCTTGGCACGCGGTTTCCTGAGAGCTCAACTTCCAGTGGCAGTTCAACCGGTAGCTCTGCTTCCGGTACCGGCACGGCACCACATTTATCACAATAAATAATCGGGATAGGCGCTCCCCAATAACGCTGGCGGGAAATAAGCCAGTCACGAAGACGGTAGGTAATCTGAAAGCGGCCCTGCCCCTGTTGATCAAGATAGGCGGTAACCTTTTTCATTCCTTCCTGGTTATCAAGGCCGTTAAAGGTGCCGGAATTGACCATTTTGCCAACGCCCGGGTAAGCTTCCTGCATTGTCTGAGCGGAAAGTTCTTCCCCCTCCGGTTGGATAACAACCCTGATCGGCAGGTTATGTTTTTTAGCAAAAAGAAAATCACGCTGGTCATGAGCAGGAACACCCATAACGGCTCCTGTTCCGTAAGCCATCAGCACATAGTTGCCGACAAGAATCGGTACTTCATCCCCGTTAATCGGGTTGATCGCATGGCGTCCGGTAAAAATGCCTATTTTCGGGGCCTCATCAGAGGTGCGATCAATTTCACTTTCCTGTCTGACCTGCGCAGCAAATTCCAAGACCTCTTGCTCCTTATCCGTGCCTTCAACTAAGCGTCTGACCAGGGGGTGTTCGGGAGCTAAGACCATTGAAGTTACCCCAAAAAGCGTGTCGGGGCGGGTCGTAAAGGTGCGGATCTCTTCACCGGGAAATTCTTTAACTTTAAAGGTAATTTCAGCACCCTCACTGCGACCAATCCAATTTTGCTGCATAGTTTTGACCCGTTCAGGCCAATCTTCCAGTTTATCCAGATCGTAGAGCAACCTTTCGGCGTAATCGGTAATCTTCAAAAACCACTGCTCTAGTTCCCGGGTTTCAACTACTGATGAACAGCGCCAGCAAAGACCTTTTTCGACCTGCTCATTGGCTAAAACTGTATCGCAGTCAGCGCACCAGTTCACACTGGCTTTTTTCTTATAGGCCAGACCACGCTTATACATAAGCAGA
>CAYWDA010000033.1:0-7700 GCA_964456945.1 uncultured Syntrophomonadaceae bacterium | reverse complement strand
TCCATCAAGGTCAGCCGAAATGATCGTTATGGGATAATCGCGTGAAAGGCTCATCCTTTCCAGTTCGTTTTCAAAATAGTGACGGTTATAAAGGCCGGTCAGCTGGTCGTGCAGGCTGATCCGCTCCAGGTCGGCCAGGTAATTTTTCCGGTCCGTGATATCACGGACAATCGACACTACTTCCGCATTACCGATCGGAGCCAGACGGGCTTCAAAATAATAATCTTTGCCATCAACGGGGTAACTGTACTCGATAACCTGGATCTCCCCACTCGCTAAAGCTCGCCCTATCCCGTTTAAGAGGGTTTCGGCTATCTCTGCCGATAGCACTTCATTAATGTTTTTCCCGACCAGCGCTTCGTTTTCATGCAGTTTTCGAGCTTTTTGATGCAACAAATTTTCGTCCTTGATCACGACATCAAGGTATACTCCGTCAATATTATAGCGAAAGAGCAGATCGGGGATCGCCCCAACCAGGGCCCGGTTGCGCAGTTCGCTTTCTTTTAGCTGTTCTTCAACCTTTTTCCGATCAGTAATATCCAGAATCAATCCATCAATATATATTACTTTGCCTTCCTCATCTTTAACACCCCGGCCTCTTTCATGCACCCAGCGAACAGCGCCGTCTTTGCGAACGACCTGGTACTCAATATCCCAGATTTCGTCTGCTTCAATCGCCCGGTTAATGATTTCGTCGTTATTGTTGTCATCCTTACCGATTACACTGGCATATGATCTGACCCGGTTATTGATAAAATCGCTGGAAGGGTAACCGGTGATGTTATCTACATCGCTACCCATATAAATCATGGTCCAGTGCTGATCATAGAGGCAGCGGTAACTCGTTCCAGGCAGGTTGTCAATCAGCGACCGGTACTGTTCAACAACTTCCCTCAAGGCTAAACCGGCCTGAAAACGGACCAAAGCCGAGGAAACCAAAGCCGCATAAATTTCAATAATCTGGGGATTAACCAGGGTCTTATGGCGGGGCATAAACATAATCATGTCACCCAAAGTTTCTTCCTCAAAACGCATTTCAACAACATAAACACTGCCGGTGCCCGCCAGGCGCTCCAGGATTGAAGACATGGCCGGCGTAACTGCTCCGGAAGTTGAATCGCTTAGGTTATTAAAATGTAACAGACGACCTTCTTTGATGGCATTAACCCTTTCGGGAATGATATCCCACTCTTTGCCGGTCAGCTCAAAGCCAAGTAAACCACTGATTTTATTGACAATGTTACTAATACCGGAGATTGCTTTGGTTACTGACTTCTGTCGATCCCGATCATAGAGGTTAACTGCAACAAACTTGGCCCCGGACAACTCCAGTAAGCCATCCGCGATTACCTGGTAACCCATTTCACCAGCCGGAAAATGCATAATTTCCTGAATCCGTTCAACCAGCATGGCAAAAGTTTTATTTTCATTTTTCTGGGTGGTTACTTCCCTGAAAGAAACTGCGAAATAGCCGGGAGCATCGCTGAAGGCGCTTACATCATACCAGCGGTCTGCCGGTTCAAAATACTGCTCAAAACGAGCACTTTCGCCATCTCGCGCCACCTGCCCGTAAACACTAATCCAGTTGAAGGCGGAATCGCCGATCTCCGGATGCACCTCGGTTACCTTTTTGCCGATTACATTTTCCCGCTTTAACCCGGTCAGCTGTTCAAAGGCACCGTTGATTTCAAGAAAAATATAATCTATTGGGTTGCCTTTCTGATCAAAGATAACCTGGTGATAGGCAAAAGCGTCAGGCATTTTGGCAAATAGTTTGCGGTATTTTTCGTTATCAAGGTTCATCACGATCAACCCCGTTATGAAGATATGTCAATTAAAATAAGCCTTCTCTGTTTGTTCACTACTTCTGTTATTACCATTTAAATCTAGCTGTCAGTCTTTTTCTACCCCGGAAGGGTAAAATAAAAAGTAGCTCCCTTACCCACTTCGCTCTCAGTCCAAATCCGCCCGCCATGGCGGTTAATGATCCGCTGCACTGTAGCCAGGCCGATGCCTGTGCCGGGGAATTCATTTACCCCATGCAGGCGCTGGAACGCGCCAAAGAGGTTCTTGGCATAGGCCATGTTAAAGCCGACGCCGTTATCGCGGACGAAGAAAACCGCTTCGCCTTCCACTGTAGTCCGGCCCACTTCAATTTTAGCCTGCACTTCTTTTGAGCTGAACTTCCAGGCGTTTTCAAGCAGGTTTTGCAGCGCTGATTGCAGTAGGGCTGCATCCCCGCGGACTTGTAGATCGGGGGTAATCTTGATCGTGGTTTGACGCTGCGGCTCTGCTTCCTGCAATGCGGCAAATATTTCAACTACAAGCTTGCTAAGGTCGACCTGTTGCTGTTTAAAATCTCTGCGGGTAATACGGGAAAGATCAAGTAAATCATCGACTAAATTGCTCATGTAGATTGCTGCATTACGGATCCGGTCTAAATAGTGGCGACCTTCGTCATCTATATGTTCATCGTACTTTGCTTGAAGGCTGGCGCTGAAGCCGTCGAGGGCACGCAGCGGAGCGCGAAAATCGTGGGAGATTGAGTAGGCAAAAGCGGCCAGTTCTTTATTTACTGCCTCCAGCTGGGTTGTGCGCTCCTTAACCCTCTGTTCAAGTGCTTCGTTAAGTTTAAGGATCTCTGCTTCTGCCTGCTTACGCTCAGTGATGTCGCGCCCCAGAATAAGATTGTAATGTGTTTCCCCGAAGAGTTGGTTGTGAATCACCAGTTCCATCGGGATAAGATTTCCGTCTTTAGCGCAGTGTGCCGTTTCGATAACCTTCAGGCCGCATTGTCTCATCTCCTCCCAATGGGGCTCCCATCGTTCCGGGGGGAAATACGGGTCGATATCTGCTACAGACATGGTCAGCAATTCCTCACGGGTGTATCCCAGTTTTCGGCAGGCTGCGGAATTGACGTCCTTGAACCATCCGGCCTCATCAACCCAGAAAATACTATCGGAAAGGTTCTCAATGGAATAACTAACCCTTTGCATCTTATCCTCGGCTATCTTGCGTTCGGTGATATCTCTTGTGTTAGATAGAACACCGGAGATATTACCATGTACATCTGTATAGGGGGAATAGGTAATTTCTGTGAACCTTCTTCCCATGCTAGGATAATCAAACCACTCCTGATAAATGACAGTATCACCTTTCAGGCATTTATCGAAATACGGTTTAACGATCTTTTTGAAAATATCCTCCCCAAGATATTCAGACACGGTCCGCCCTATAAAGTGCTCCCGTTTGACTCCGGAAAACCTCTCATAGGCGTCATTGACAATGATGTAACGGTAATCTTTATCCAGAAATGCAATGCCATCAGATGTTGAAGAAACTATATTATGGTATTCCCACAGGTGTTCTTCCATTAGTTTTCGATCTGTAATGTCAGAAAAAGTAGCGTAAACCTGATCAGGTTTTATTTCTCCGGGTTTAAATAGTGGAGTGGCATTGACAGAGAGCCATACATATTCCTGTTTATGCGGATGATATACACCCATGATAAAAGGCCCAACTTTATTGCCGGTGCGCAGAGCTACCATCGCAGCATGTTCTTCACCGGGAAGATTTGAACCATCTTCCCGGATTGACTTCCATTCGGGGTCCATAGAGGTTTTGCCCTGCATCTGGTCCAAGGAGAAGCCGAGAATTCTTTCCGCTGCCGGGTTGGCTGAGATAATCCCGCCATCTGCAGCTTGGTAAACAACCCCCTGGGCCATTGTTTCGAAGAGGCGGCGGTGCTTTTCCTCACTTGTTCTTAGAGCTGCCTCGGCTTCTTTGCGCTCGGTTATGTCGATCAACACAATGCGGTACAGAGGCTCGCCGTTGCTACCTTCCGCGAAGGCACCGTCCAGACGCGCCCAGAATGCCGAGCCGTCAGATTTCACCAGGCGCAGTTCCTGCCCCTGAGGCTCGCCCGTCTTAAGAAGTTTTTTGCGGTTTAGGTAGTAAATATTTTGGTCCTCCTCGAGGATGAACCGGGCCAGTGACTGTTTGACCAGCGCGCCGCGTTTTACGCCCAGCAGGGTGGCGGCGGTGAGGTTGGCTTCCAGGATCAGTCCTTCTTCGCTGACGGTGACGTAGCCCACCGGGGCCAGGTCGTAGAGGTCGAAATAGCGCGCCTGTGATTCTTCGATCTCTACCTGGGCCGTGCGAAGCTCCTCGTTCTGCATCTCAAGCTCAATCTGGTGCACCCGCAGTTCGTGGATCAGCTGCTCTATGGCTTCAGGGGTTTGCGCGGCTAAAGACGCCGGCTCCGCTGGTCCGGCTTGTGCTTCTGCCCGTTTGCGCAGGTTCGCTGCGTCTGCAGGAGTCTTTCTTCTATCTTGCTCTCTTTCGTTCATCGTCTTTCCTCCATCTCACGCAGCGCTTCCCGC
This sequence comes from uncultured Syntrophomonadaceae bacterium, assembly GCA_964456945.1. Taxonomy (GTDB): domain Bacteria; phylum Bacillota; class Dethiobacteria; order DTU022; family DTU022; genus CAYWDA01. The sequence continues at coordinate 3,318 of CAYWDA010000033.1, read as the reverse complement.
AATTTTTTTGCCTCGGTGATATCGACAAAGGTGAGCACCACACCCTCGATAACATTATCAAGCGTGCGGTAAGGCTGGATGTGCATGGTGTACCAGCGGTCCACAGTGCTCTTGACTTCAGCTTCCCTGGGCACCAGGGTGTCGAGCACAGACTGCGTGTCCTCGATCAGCTTGTCGTAGTCGATCAGGTTGGAGACAATGTGCGACACAGGCCTGCCGATATCGGTCTGGATCAGGTTGATGATTTTGGTGGCCGAAGGAGTGAAACGCAGGATGCGCAGCTGGTGATCGACAAAGACCGTGGCGATGCCGGTGCCGGCCAGCAGGTTGTTCATGTCGTTATTAGCTCGTGTCAGATCGGCCACCTTGGTCTGCAGTTCGTTGTTGACCGTGGCCAGCTCCTCGTTCACCGATTGCAGCTCCTCCTTTGAGGTTTCGAGTTCTTCGTTGGTTGACTGAAACTCTTCATTGATCGACTGCAGCTCCTCGTTGGCGGATTTTAACTCTTCATTGGAGGTCTCCAGCTCTTCGTTGGTGCTCTGCAGATACTCCTCCTTGGCCTGCAGCTCCTGCTTGAGCGCATTGATGCGGCTGTCGGCATCTTCACTTTCTGCCTCCGGTGACGGTTTGCCCCCCTGCAGATCAGGTGATAATAACTGATCAACGGTCAGGGGTTCCCGGGCCTGCTCCAGAATAACAAGATAGAGGGGGGGCTCAGGCGAGGCTGCCGGGGCGGTGGCTACGGACCGGACAGTCAGGTTGACGGTGGTGACGTCGCCATTGGTTTTTACCCGCAGCCGCGGGCAGCGCACGGTTTCCCTGGTCTGCGCGGCTTTGTGCAGGGCGGTAACCAGGTCGCGGCGCAGACCTTCCCGGGCCATCTTTAGAATGTTGTTAGGCCCGCTCTCCCCGGGGGTCGGTTCCAAGTAGAGGCCAGTGCGGCCGTAGAGATAGAGGATATCGCCCTGGGCTGTGACCAGGGCCCCTGACTGGATGATCTCCTGTAGCAGGGCCTGTTCGGTTAGTTCACGCAGCGGTAGGTTCTTATGATCGGCCGTCTTTTTGGCGGAACGCTGGGGTGCGGTATCCGGGGTCGTCATGGGCGGCAATAACCGACCCCCTCCCGGGCGCCAGATACCGATATGGTCTTCCTTGCGCTGATAGATCCTCGATTTGCGGTCCAGCGCGGAAAAGAGGTCCTGCAACTCGCCTATGGTTTCAGAGGTTCCCAGAAAGAGAAACCCGGCCGGGTTTAAAGCATAGTGAAATAGCGGGATCAGCTTCTTTTGCAGATCGCCGTTTAGGTAAATCAGCAGGTTGCGGCAGCTGATCAAATCCAGCTTGGAGAAGGGCGGATCTTTGATCACGTTCTGCTCGGAAAAGACCAGCATATCACGGATGCTTTTGTGAATGCGAAAGGTGGCCTCACCCGATTCGGGCGAGAAGAAGCGTACCAGCCGCTCAGGCGTTAGGTCAGCAGCAATGGAGGCCGGATAGACACCGGTCCGGGCAGTGGCAATGGCGTGGCTGTCGATATCGGTGGCAAAGATTAGCACCCTGAAGCTATCTTTCAGCTTATCCTGATGTTCAGCAATCAGGATGGCCAGGGAATAGGCCTCTTCGCCGGTGGAGCAGCCCGGCACCCAGATCCGTATCGCAGCTTCTGCGCCTTTCGTGGCAAAAAGCTGCGGGATGATCTGCTCTTCTAAGGCTTCGAAGGTTTCCGGGTCGCGGAAGAAGCTGGTCACGCCGATCAGCATATCGCGAAAGAGTGCATCTACCTCCTCTGGCGTCGTCTGGATAAACTTAAGGTAGCCTTCCATGCCGGCGATCTGGTGCACGGCCATGCGCCGCTCAATACGGCGCTGGACAGTCGAAGGTTTGTATTGAGAAAAGTCGTGGCCGGTTTGGGCCCGAAGCAGAATCAAGATCTTTTTCAGCGTATTTTCCGACTTGGGCGTCGCGGCCACGGGCTTAAGGGGATGAACGAAGGCGTGGTTCACATATGAAATGAGCTGGGCGGGCATCTCGGCCGGGGGCAGTTCAAAATCGACCAGGCCTGTGCCGATAGCGCTGCGCGGCATGCCATCGTATTCGGTGGATTCCGGATTCTGGGCCATGACCATGCCACCCTCGCCTTTGATCGCCCTCACCCCTAAAGTACCATCGCTGCCGGTGCCCGAGAGCACCACACCGATAGCCCGCTCTCGCTGGTCCTGGGCCAGCGAGCGGAAAAAGAAGTCGATCGGCAGTCGCTGACCACGCGGGGCGGAGGGCTCAAGCAGCTGCAGCGTGCCGTTTAAAAAGGCCATATCGCAGCCAGGCGGGATGATATAGGCGCAGTTGGGCGCAACCTTCATGCCGTCTTCGACCTCGAAGACCTGCATGCGCGTGTAGCGCCGGATCAGGTCGGTCAGTATGCTCTTGTGATCGGGCGCAAGGTGCTGCACTAAAACAAAAGCCATGCCGGGGTCGACATCTGCAGGCATGCCGGAAAAGAATGCTTCAAAAGCGGCCAGCCCTCCGGCGGAGGCGCCGATACCGACAATCGGAAAACCGGTTTCGGTGGTTTCAGCTTTTTCTGCGTGATCATGTTTCCTGCTTTTCGCCGGGATCTTAGCCCCCTTAACGGTTTGCTCTTTTTTTTCGGCAGGACTTTTTTTAGCTTTCATATTTTTCGCTCCCCAGGGTGAAATAGAAAACAGCTCCTTTACCCACTTCGCTCTCCGCCCAGATGCGGCCACCATGGCGGTTGATAATCCGCTGCACTGTGGCCAGCCCGATCCCGGTACCGGGGAATTCATTTACCCCGTGCAGGCGTTGGAAAGCGCCGAAGAGTTTGTCAGAGTAGGCCATGTTGAAGCCGACGCCGTTGTCGCGAACAAAGAAAACGTTTTCGCCATCGATCACCGTCCTGCCCACCTCGATCTTAGTCTGAGCTTCTTGCGAGCTAAATTTCCAGGCATTGCCGAGCAGGTTATTTAGCACAATCTGTAGTAATTGGGGGGCGCCCTTGGTTAAAAGATCTGGAGTGACAGAGGTTTCAACTTTGCGATCCGGCTCGATTTCCTGCATGGCTGCCAGCGTTTCTGAGGCCAGTTTGCTCAGGTCAGTAAGCTCTTTTTTAAATTCTGTGCGTGTAATGCGGGATAGTTTTAACAGGTCATCGACCAAATTGCTCATATAGATCGCCGCATTGCGGATGCGACTTAGATAATGCAGGCCCTGCTCGTCCAAGCGATCTTTGTACTTTTCAGCTAAGTTTGTGCTAAAACCGTCAAGGGCTCTCAGAGGGGCGCGAAAATCATGCGAAACGGA
>CAYWDA010000032.1:0-5902 GCA_964456945.1 uncultured Syntrophomonadaceae bacterium | reverse complement strand
CTTGAACATAGAGCTATTTTGCAGAGTTACCAGGGCCGGGGCACTTTTGTTTCAACCAGTGTTACAGCAGCACGCCGTGAAGATAAAGAGCTGATTCTCAGGCAGAAAATAGAGGAACTAATGCAGGAAGCCCGCCAGCTAAATGTCGATCATTCAAGGCTGGAAGCGCTTCTTAAGGAAGGCCTTAAAGGCCGGGGAAAGGAGTAATAATAGTGAGTGGCTGCGCTTTTCATCTGAAAAACCTTGGAAAAAATTACGGTCGGAAAATCGCCCTGAGCGGAGTGACATTGAGTCTTGAAAAGGGTGAAATTATGGGTCTGGTCGGGCCAAATGGAGCCGGTAAAACCACCATGATTAAATTGATCATGGGCTTGATTCACCCTACCGCCGGGTCATTAAGTATTTTCGGCAAAGAACATGTTGATTTGGCATCTGCAGATTGGTCCAAGGTTGGTTATATAGCTGATGAACCAAGCCTTTATGACTATATGACTACCCGCCAAATTATTGACTTCAACAGAGAATTTTACCCGCAATGGAATGAAGAACGATGTCTTGAACTGTTACAACGCTTTCATCTTCCTGAGGGTGAAAGCATCAAGAATTATTCGCGGGGCATGAAAACTCAGTTGACTTTAATCCTCGCCATCGCTCAGTCGCCTGACCTGCTTGTATTGGATGAACCGCTTGATGGCCTTGATCCTCTGCGCCGCCTCGAATTTCTCAATATCATCCTTGAGGAATTTACAGGGCAGGAAGGGCGAAGTATACTCATCTCTTCACATTACCTGGAAGAATTGGAAAGAATCGCTGATCGGATTGCCTTTTTACACGAAGGACGGTTGATAAGAGTAGTACCAATGGAACAGTTGAAAGTGGAAGAGAAAACAATTCGTGTGGTCTTTCAGAAGGATCCACCGGAAAAGTTATTAACCATGCCCGGCATAAAATCAGTTGAGAGTGAGGGTAAGACGGGTTTCCTGATTACTGTTGAAGATAATTTTAACTCTATCTACGAGGCCTGCTGCAGCTTTCCTCATTTTGTTTTAGAAATTTACCACCGCAATCTTGAAGACATGTTTCGCGATTATGCAGGAAGGGGTGACCAGGATGGTCTTTAGGGCATTGGTTCGCAAAGAGCTGTTGCAAATGCGCTGGATCATCATAGTTGGCCTGCTTTTTAGTGCCAGCCTGGCTGTTATAGCTGTTGCTACGTTTCATTACCTGGCCGGTGTTTTTGAGGAAATACCTGCCGACCTGCTGGAAGTTCTATCTGTATATGAAGTTGCCAGGGAACTGCTCGTAATCTTTGGCGATTATACTGTCTATATCTGGTCTCAGTGGCATGCAAAAAATCTTTACCAGGTTGGTGCGCTCATAGCTATCATCATGGCTGCCAGTCAGTTTGCCGGAGAGGTAAGCAGGCGTACAATTGGTTTTTACCTGACACGCCCTGTAACACGTCGGCTAGGTTTTTTGGCCAAGGTGATTGCTGGTTCATTGGCGATGCTGATTATGTTTGGCGGGGGAACTGTCTTGATTTGGGCCGCCTCGGCGATCATGGGCAACAACGCCGATTGGGGCAGGCTATTTATTGCTTTATTGCTAAGCCTAATCTGGCTGAATGCTTACTACCTTTTTGGCTGCACCGTTTCAGTTTTTAACCGGGAACCGATTACTGCCGGGGTGCTCATTGGTCTGGCTGGCATTGTTCTTTCTTTGCCAGGTCTTTTCGCGGTCAGCCGTCAATTTTCTATATTTTACCAAATGCGTGCGGTTGAGTATTTTATTCAGGGGTTGTCAATTTGGCCTTCTTTTTTTGCTGGCCTGGCCTTAAATTGTCTGTTACTCTTTGTCGGTTTAACAGTTTTTGGTAGAAAAGATTTTTGATGGCTGTTAGTCTGGTTAGTGTTCTAACTGCCAGTTAAATAACCACAATATAATTGGAGGGGTCTAAAGTGTTATTAACAACAACCGATTTGAAAGTTGAATACGAGGTTCTCGGTATTGTCAGGGGTAACAGGGTGAAGGCTGCCCACGTTGGGCGCGACATAATGGCTGCCCTTAAGAATTTGGTCGGGGGGGAAGTTAAGGAGTATGCCGATCTGCTGACCAATGTGCGTGATGCTGCTATGGACGACATGGTAAGCGAGGCAAAAAATAAGGGAGCAAATGCGATTATCGGTATTCGCTTTGCTTCATCCCAGATAGCTTCCGGTATGGCTGAAATATTGGTTTACGGGACAGCAGTAAAAATATAGGGTCTAATGATCAGTGCCTTGAAACCAGTTTTGTTGGGGCGAGGAGATTTTGTTTTCGTCCCGCTCAGCTTATTTGTCTTCCCGTATAGAAAGAAAGATTTTAACCAGTTCAGGATCAAACTGAGTGCCGGAGCATCTTTTAAATTCATCAGACACTTCGTCCGGGGAAAGGGCTTTCTTGTAAGGGCGGCCATTGGTCATAACTTCGAAGGCATCAGCTATTGCAGTGATGCGGGCCAACAGGGGAATATCGTTGCCCTGTAATCCCTGCGGGTAACCTCTGCCGTCCCAGCGTTCGTGGTGGGCTAAGATGTCATCAGCCACATGAGAGAATTCTTCTGTAGCCCGGGCAATTCTGAAACCGGTTTCAGGATGTTTTCGTACTTCAGACCATTCGTCATCTTTAAGTGGTCCATCTTTAGTTAATATATCTTCCGACAGGTTGATTTTGCCGATATCATGCAGGGTAATCAGCAGTTCCAAGCGGTTTACTTCAGTGTCGGGCAGATTTATTATTTTGCCGATCTGCTTTGCCACCTGCTGCATGCGCCTGGTATGTTGTTCTGTCTCGAAACTTTTTGCTTCCAGGGTTTTCAGCAGGGCTTTCAAAACGGCATTCTTTGTGCTGCGGCTTTCAGTTAATTTTTGTTTATACATGCTATCTTCAGCTTCTTTCAGTATATCAACAAGGCTCTGCTGCGGATCAGTTTTAGTTGCGACTCCCAGGGCCATTGAAACAGGGACATCTTCTAAAGAAACATCCTGGCAGCTATCAATAATTCTTTTGCTTAAGTTTAGCGCTTCTTCGGTTGATGTCTGGGGCAGCAGGATTACAAATTCGTCACCACCCCAGCGAGAGACAATATCTTCTTGTCGGCAGTTCCCGGTGATTACTTGCGAAGCGCTGCTGAGGATTTTGTCGCCAAATTGGTGCCCATAAGTGTCGTTTATCAATTTCAGGCCGTTTAGATCAGCCATGATTATGCTGATTGGCAGTTGTCGCTCGGTATCAAGCCTGGTCATCTCCTGGTTAAGATAATTACGGTTGTAGACGCCGGTAAGATTGTCGTGCAGACTTAAGAAATGCAGCTGCTCCTGGGCGATTTTGCGGTCGGTAATATCCCGCAGAAAGGCGATTAAGAGACCGTCACCGGATTGCAGGTAAGATACGCTGATTTCCAGGTCAATGATCTGACCGTCTTTGCGACGGTGCTTGCTCTCGAAACGATCAAACCCTTCCCTTGCTATTTTGGCCGCATGCTTATAGGTGTCTTCCGGTTTTTCGATGACCTCGATATCTGTGACCGCCATAGAAAGCAGTTCTTTTCTGGAGTAGCCAATCATATCGCAGTATGCATCATTTACTTCCAAGAAGCGGCTTTTTAGATCAAGAATCCAAAAGCCGTCCATAGTAGTAGCAATTATGGCCTGGTATTTGTCAAGTTCAGCCCTCAGGGCTTCAGAAACCGCTTTGCTATCGCTGATATCCTGCACGATGCCATAAGAGCGAACAGCCTGACCCCGGGTATCGAAATCAGTACGGCATATTTCATTAACCCACTTGATGCGGCCATCTTTCATCAACAGGCGGTGTTCAACATTATAGGGCTGCCGGTCAATAAGTGACTGCTTGTAGGATTGGTCAACCATCTGGCGATCATCCGGGTGAATTGTTGAGATAAAGGATTCATAACTTGCTTTAAACTTGTCCGGATCAACTTCAAAAATTTCAAAAATTACGGGAGTCCATTTAAGGTGATTATTGACCAGATCAAGTTCCCATCTTCCCAGTCTGGCGATTTGTTGAGCTTCGCGAAGCTCTTTTTCACTATTGCGCAGTGCCTGCTCTGCTGCTACCCTCTCGGTAATATTTGAATAGATTCCATAAACACCGGATATTTTACCGTCAATAAAGACCGGTATGCCCTTAATAAGAACATTAATTGGCTGACCGGCCTTGTTGTAGCGGATGCCTTCTGTATCTGTGTGGATCCCGGTAAGAATTATTGCAGTCGCGTCACGGTTTGCAGTTCCTGCCCTGCCCTGTTCCATAAGATCATCGAGATCTTTGCCCCTGATCTCTTCCAGCCTGTATCCAAAAAGATTTTCAAATGGCTGGTTAATATCTACCACACAAAAATCTGTGTCAACGTAGACTATGGCATCAAGTGAGTTTTTGAAAAGTGCTTCCAGTGATTTAATAGTTGAGTGGTTTTCTGCCTGATTCATGGTGTCCTCCTGTTAGATGCCAGTCAATTAAGAATTCGGTAGCAGTGATAAATATCCTTCACGAGGAGACGAAATTGCCGGGCAAATAAAATATCCATAAAAGGTTCAGAAAATTAAATATATGCAGGAATATTGTAATGGATGCGGAATAATAATGGTGATACTTCATAGTTAAGCAAGATCCGGAGGTGATCAAACAGGGCAGTAGTTGGATAACGGGGCAGGTCGATGCACCCTCAAGAAGGAGCTAACTGTTAATGGACATTTTAAAGGTCTCGGCAAAGTCGAATTCTAATGCTGTAGCTGGAGCGATCGCAGGAGTAATTAGAGAAAAGGGTAAAGTCGAAATGCGAGCTATCGGAGCAGGGGCGCTCAACCAGGCCATCAAGGCGATAGCAATCGCCAGAGGTTATGTGGCGCCTGGTGGAATCAACCTTGTCTGTACCCCTGCCTTCATCGATGTTGAGATTGGTGGTGAGGAGAGAACGGCTATTAAGCTGACGATTGAACCCAGGTAGTAAAAAAGTCTTGGTTTGGTTTTTGTAGATCACCTTTTAGGTGGGCGCGGGCCAAAATACTGGTAATATTGCACCTTAATGTTGCCGTGGTAGAGTTTGCGCCGTTTTGAGGCCTGTTTACCGAAGAAATGTTCAAAGTCATCGTAAGCGGTAAGAATGTAGTAAGACCAGCTGTCGAGTTTCCTGAAAAGCTTACCCATGTCTTTATAGAGGTGTTCAACTTCTCTTTGCGTGCCCAGGCGTTCACCGTACGGCGGGTTACAGATAACCTTGCCGTATTTCTTTTTCGAGCTGAGTTCTGTCAGCGGTCTGGCCTGAAAATGAATCAGGTTTTCAACACCAGCTTCAATGGCATTTTTGCGGGCGATGTTAATCAGGTCAGGATTAACGTCGGTGCCACTTATATCAAGTTCACGATTGTAAGCGGCCAGATCATGGGTTTCTTTGCGGGCTTCCCGCCACAACTCGCGCGGAATTATGGGCCACTCTTCAGAGGCAAAATTACGGTTCATTCCCGGGGCTATATTCTGCCCGATTAGCGCTGCTTCGATCGGAATTGTTCCCGATCCACACAGTGGGTCGATCAGCGCAGCTTCCGGCTGCCAGCGTGAAAGTAAAATCAGCGCGGCGGCCAGGGTTTCACGCAGCGGTGCTTCGCTGCCTGCTGCACGGTAGCCACGTTTATGCAGGCCCGGGCCGCTAGTGTCAATAGTGAGGGTAGCTATATCTTTTAACATAGATATTTCGATTTTATAAAGCGGTCCTTCTTCCTTAAACCACTCTGTCTTGTAACGCTTTTTCATGCTTTCGACGACCGCTTTTTTAACTATTGCCTGGCAGTCGGAGATGCTGAAAAGAGTTGAATTTACAGATTTGCCGTCAACAGGGAAGGCA
>CAYWDA010000031.1:0-2843 GCA_964456945.1 uncultured Syntrophomonadaceae bacterium | reverse complement strand
ACCCCGGTATTGGAACATGCCCTTGATACAGTAAGCGGCAGGGGTGGAGAATGCGCAAGATAGTGAACGCTGATTCTCTAATCTTTAAGGGCACTCAGTATTGAGCGCAGCCTCTCGCGGTAGCCTGCAGTTTCTATGACAGTACCGGTAACCACCAGATCGGCGCCAGCCTGGCGAACCCGGCGGGCATCGATTGCTGTGCGGATTCCTCCACCGACAATCAGGGGCACAGAAATTTCCCGTTTAACCGCTCTAATCATACCGGCCGGAACCGGCTGAGCCGCTCCGTTGCCTGCTTCAAGGTAAACATAAGACATACCCATAAACTCTGCAGTCAGGGCATAGCCGATAGCCTGCCAGAAGTTATCACGCGCTACGAGGTCGGCTTCACCTATTTCGCCCAGCTTCATACCCGGTTCAACCATAATGTATCCAACTGAGAGAACCTCAATACCGAGACGCTTCAACACAGGGGCAACCCGTGATTGGGTGCCGGAAACAAATTGAGAGTTACGGGAATTAAGCAGACTGAGAAACAGGAATGCATCAAGGTTCAAACTAATTGAATCTGTACCGGTCGGGAAAAAGATTGCCGGTATAGTCACCCGCTGCTTGACCGCTTCGGCTGTTTCTGAAAGGGTTCGCTGGGTGACCCCGGACGATCCCCCAACAAAAATAAGGTCGCTTCCCACGTCCTGGGCAGTTTCGGCCAACCTGCCCGCAGCTTCGGGACCCTGACGCGCAGGGTCAATTAAAGTTATATGAACTGCACCATGAGTCAGTTTTTCTTCTAAATAGTTTTGTATTTTCATCGCTGCTACCTTCTTTTTTTTATCTGGACCTTAAGCACATTATAATTGAGATTAGTCGCTTTGACAACTAAGTAGCATATGCGTTCACCTGACTAAAGTGCTTCATAAAAACCCTGTGCCGTACAAACGATCAGTTCTTTGCTTCCCAGGCTTACCAGGTGTTTTTGAACCATGATCTGCTCAAAATAGCGCAGTAGATCCTGGCCGAAGTGACGGCGGTAGATAACCTTGTGATCTGTAAGCTGTTCAAGTGACAGCGGTTTGTTTTTAATGATTTTGATGATGGCCTCATCACGCTGATCTATCACGGATTCATAATCTGCCAGTTTATGCCTGATATTTTTACAGACTGGTCTGCTGTGCCCGGTAAGCAGCACACTGGGGTCAAGTTGGCGCAGCCGCCTAATCGACTGGCGAAACTTTTCAAGATCTGAAGAAGGATTACCGTACCAGGGACCAAACTTAGTCAAATCAATATCCGCTGAAAAAACTAGATCATACTCTTTAATCAAAAATCCGCAGTGACCGGGTGTGTGCCCGGGTAGGTGAAGCACTTCTAATGTAATACGGCCAAGATCAATCTTATCGCCGTCTTGAAGGTAGCGATTAATCTTTGTTGCCGAGAAAGTTGCCTGGTTAACCGTCTTCCAGTAAGCTTCAATATCGATTCGGTTCAGCCCGCTTAAGCGGAAAAAAGCATCGACCGATTCAACCCCGGGGGCATCTTCATTGTGGACTGAGAATAAGGCCCTGTCAAACAGGTGGTTAAACGTAACATGATCTCGATGATAGTGACTTAGCATAACCTGCCCGGTTTTCGAGGATATTTCTTCCAGGTGCGGACCGGCCCCTGTATCGATTAGCAGGTTTTCATCACCCTCAACATAGATTGAATGCGCAAATGGATAACGCCCTTTATTGCCACCTTCGATCATCCATACTTTCGGGCGAATCTCTATCACCTGCCAGTCAACTCCTATCTGGTATTTGCTTTCAATGGTAAAGTTTACTGATGGGATACTATTTCTACTGCCGGGGGTCGAATCCTGCCCAAATAAAAACCCACCGGCTGCAAAAGCTTTGCGCGAAGTGGGTTTGTTTTTGCCTTGATAGCAATGAGAAAAAGTTTACCGCTTTGAAAACTGCGGTGCACGGCGGGCTTTCTTCAAGCCACACTTTTTACGTTCTTTCATTCGCGGGTCACGGGTGAGATAGCCATTTTTCTTCAGAACCGGACGGTACTCACCATCAGCCTGTAACAGTGCGCGGGCGATACCGTGCCTGATTGCTCCGGCCTGGCCTGAAAAACCGCCCCCCTCAACCTTGGTGATTACATCAAACTGTCCTACTGTTTCAGTGGCAACCAACGGCTGCCTGACTATCAACTTTAATGTCTCAAGACCAAAATATTGATCCATTTCTTTTCCGTTAATGATAATTTTGCCGCTCCCCGGAAGCATTCGTACTCTTGCTACCGATTCTTTGCGGCGTCCTGTACCTAAATATTGCACTTCGCTCAAGAGTCAGGGCCTCCTTCCATCTTTTCATCCGGCCTTGCTCCCCAGAACAGCGGCTGCTGCGCCTGTTGAGAGTGCTGGCTGTCTCTGTATACACGTAATTTCTTCAGTGTTGCCCGACCCAGACGGTTATGAGGCAACATGCCGCGAATGGCAAGATATACTGCCTTTTCCGGATATTTTTCCATTAGCGTAGCATAATTAACCTGCTTCAGCCCGCCCGGAAAGCCAGAGTGCCGGTAATAAAATTTTTGTTCCAGCTTTCGCCCGGTCAGAACGACCTTGGCTGCATTAATAATAATGACGTGATCGCCGGTGTCAATATGTGGAGTAAACTCCGGTTTGTGCTTGCCTCGTAAGAGCCGGGCTGCTTCCGTTGCCACCCTTCCCAGGGGACGTCCGGCAGCATCAATAATATACCAGCTGCGTTTTATTTCATGAGGTTTAGCCATGTATGTAGTGCGCATTTCTACCCTCTCCTTTTGCCTCGTCCAATAAAGCCACAACCTACATT
>CAYWDA010000030.1:0-3619 GCA_964456945.1 uncultured Syntrophomonadaceae bacterium | reverse complement strand
AAGAGAGAAGGGAGTCAACGGAATACACTGGGCTAAACCGCCACCGGCTGCCGATCCTTTAACGTTCATGGTCGGGCCGCCGGAAGGCTGACGGATTGTGGCAATAACATTCTTGCCAAGTTTGCCCATTCCCTGGGTCAGGCCCATCGTTGAAGTCGATTTGCCTTCACCGAGTGGAGTGGGAGTAATCGCCGTAACATCGATATACTTACCATCGGGTCTGCTTTGCAATCTTTCGAGCACTTTCTTGTAATCAACTTTGGCCACATAGTGACCATGGGGCAGGAGTTCTTCTTTATCAAGCTTTAACTCCTCGGCTAACTGGTAAACCTGCTTCATATCTGACTCAGCAGCTTCAGCGATTTCCCAGTCGGCATGTTTGGTTGGATCTAATGCCATTAAAACAACCTCCTTAATATAATAAAAATTATCTGAACAACCAACAGTTTTTACGCAGACAAATTGACATATTCAACATAAATGGAGGAATTCCTGCAGTAAAGTTCAGAAATTCACTTATTTTTTCTCTGCGGCATCATTGATCGAAGGAATACCACAAAGTGAAGTTGCTGTAAGCGCTGCCCGTTCGACCGCTGAGGCCAGTGCTTCCGCCGCCATCAGGCCGATCAGGTTAACATCTGCTTCTAAATCACCTTTTGAAAGAGCAAATACTGTATCGCCATCCCACATTGTATGCACCGGCCAGATCGAGCGGGCCAATCCATCATGGGCTAACTGGCAAACCTTGGTCAGCTGAGCGCTGTCTAGATCGGCGTTGGTGGCAATAACTCCAAGGGTTGTATTGCCGGGGAAGCCAGTTTCGCTGCCGCTTAAAAGCAGATCAATTGTCTTCTCCATTAATCCCGATTCGGGGTTTCGCGGCCCGGCAAGCAGGTTACCTCTGCGATCATAAATGTCTCCAAAGGCGTTGACTACAACCAGGGCAGCCACTACCAACCCTTCCCTGGCAATAGCAAAAGAGCCTTGACCAGCTTTAACAGCCTGCGCAGCTCCATAAATTTTCCCAACTGTAGCTCCTGTAGCCGCGCCGACAGAGCCCTCGGGCACGGGGCCGTCTGTAGCGGCAAGGCAGGCCTGATAACCCATTGCCGCGTCAGGCCGGACTTTGCCATCACCAATGAAAAGATCGAATAAAACAGCAGCTGGAACGATTGGCACCACCAGATCGGCAACCTGAAATCCGCAGTTTTTTTCTTCCAAAAACCTGACCACCCCGGAAGCCGCATCAAGGCCGAAAGCGCTGCCGCCGGCCAGCACAATGGCCTGTACCTCACGGACTAACTGTCCCGGCTTCAGCAGATCCGTTTCCCGCGTCCCGGGTGCCGACCCACGCACCTCGACAGCAGCCTTCGCACCCTGCTCGACTAAAACCACAGTTACCCCGGTAGCCGCTTCCAGGTTGGACATTACTCCTACCCTGACACCGGTAATATCAGTTAACCCACTGGCCATTATTGCCAAACCTCCCTAAAATTAAGCTGGAGCCCGGGGGCTCCAGCTTAAGGGTTACTTTTACTTTTCCTTCTGCCCGCTGCGCTGCTGAAATGAGGCGCGTCGATCAGTTTTTTTCTTTACTACCTCTATGGTTTCCGCCTCGGCGGAAGCTCGCTTCGCTGTAGCACCCGCTTTGGGTTTAGTTTCATCAATTTCCTTATCCGTCAGAGAAGTGGCGTCTGCAGCCTCTTCTTTTTTACTGTCAGCATTTTCTTTCTTCTCAGGCAGAGGACGCCCCGCAACCAGTTCCTTTATCTCATGAGCATCGAGCGTTTCTTTTTCCAGAAGCGCCTGGGCAATACTTTCCAGTTTATCGCGCTCTTTTTCAAGAATATCCTGCGCTTTTTGGTAGCTGTCATCAATTGTTTTTCTGATCTCCTGGTCTATCGCTTTGGCTATCTCTTCGCTGTAGTCGCGATCGCGGCCCAGGTCTCGGCCCAGAAATACCTGGTCATGCTTCTTGCCGAGGGTAATCGGACCGAGAGCATCGCTCATTCCGTATTCCATAATCATCTGACGCACTATAGACGTCGCCCGCTCAAGGTCGTTCTGAGCTCCGGTGCTGATATCATTTAGTACCAATTTCTCGGCAACCCTGCCGCCGAGTAAAGTGCTGACCCGATCGAGCAGTTCTGTTTTAGTCATATAGTAGCGATCTTCTTCCGGAAACATCAGTGTATAGCCTCCGGCCCGACCGCGTGGAATAATCGAAACCTTGTGAACAGGATCGGTGTGAGGAAGCATAGCCCCGACTAAAGCATGACCTGCTTCGTGATAGGCAACAATTTTTTTCTCGAAGGGAGAAATGACCCGGCTTTTTTTCTGCGTACCGGCAACAACCCGCTCAACCGCTTCTTCCATCTCTTTCATACCAACTCTTTTTCCGGAAACACGAGCCGTAAGCAAAGCCGCTTCGTTGACAATATTCTCAAGGTCAGCTCCGGTAAAACCGGGCGTACCGCGGGCAACTACCTTCAGATCAACCTCTTCTGAAATTAGTTTGTTCCTGGTATGCACCTTTAAAATTGCCTCACGCCCGTTAACATCGGGCAAACCGACAGTAATTTCACGGTCAAAACGTCCCGGCCTGAGCAGTGCAGGGTCAAGAATATCAGGCCGGTTAGTGGCGGCAATGATAATAATTCCTTCATTTACATCAAAGCCATCCATCTCAACTAAAAGCTGATTCAGGGTCTGCTCTCTTTCATCATGCCCGCCCCCGAGCCCGGCGCCGCGCTGCCGACCAACCGCATCGATTTCATCAATAAAGACGATACAGGGAGAACTTTTTTTGGCGTTTTCAAACATATCGCGTACCCGTGAAGCGCCGACGCCGACAAACATCTCCACAAAGTCAGAGCCGCTGATGCTGAAAAATGGCACACCGGCCTCACCGGCAACTGCCCGGGCCAGCAATGTTTTACCGGTGCCTGGCGGACCCACCAGCAAAATTCCTTTCGGGATACGCGCCCCGATCTCAATATACTTGCGCGGATCTTTTAGAAAGTCAACGATCTCAGATAGCTCGGCTCGTTCTTCGTCCGCTCCGGCAACATCTTCAAAAGTAACTTTTTTCTTTTCACCATCCTGCAGACGGGCTTTGCTCTTGCCGAAGTTCATCACACGGTTGCCTCCACCCTGCGATTGCTGCATGAAGAAAAAGAAAATCCCGATGATCAGCAGAAATGGAAGTATGTAGGTCAGGGCACTCTGCCACCATACCGGGCCACGTGCCTTGTATGTTTCATAGTGAATATTTTTTGCCAGCAAAAGGTCGGTCAGGTTGTGATCATCCGGCCTCACCGTAACCACGGCAGTACCATCAGTCAAAATAGCTTCAACCTCACTGCCATAGATAGCAACCTCTGCCACCTCGCCTAGCTCAATCTTCTGCACAAACAGATCGTAACGGATTTCTTCCGGTGGGGTGCCTGTATTAAACGTAGCCAGTAAAACGAAGACTACTAAGGCTATCACCAGGTAGAAAGTAATTTGTCTTAAAAATGGGCTCAAGAAGTTTCCTCCTCCCTATATAAAAAGCCATAAAGGCCTAAATTTGATTTTAACACACCGCTCAAACAGAAGCAAATAGCCGATTTTTCGA
>CAYWDA010000029.1:0-5547 GCA_964456945.1 uncultured Syntrophomonadaceae bacterium | reverse complement strand
TGCCACCTTTTATGCTCAGTTTAAAATGAAGCCGCGCGGCCGCTTCATCATCCGGGTCTGCAAGGGGACAGCCTGTCATATTCAGGGCAGCCCTAAGATCGCCGAGCGGATTGAGGATACCCTTGGCATAGAAGGCGGAGAAACTACTGATGACCTGAAATTTACTCTTGAGGAAGTTGCCTGTATCGGTGCATGTGCCCTGGCACCGGTCATCATGATTAATGACGATCCGCATGGTCGCCTCAGTCCCGATAAGATCGAAGAGATTCTCAATAGCTATGAATAAGAGCAGGAGGTAGCCTGATGGAAAAGTTTATTGACCACTGCTGTGCTCAGTGTAATCATACCCCAAAAACACCCTGTAAAGATTTTGTCAGGTGCTGCGTGGAAGGGCCGATTTGCCACGAAGACCAGGCTTGCACCGCTAAACGCAGGGCTATTATTGATAGGGTGGCCCTGAACGAACAGTTTGTAATCTGCTAAATTCGGGAGTAGATCTGTCTTGCAGTGCGGGGTGGGAAGATGAATGTCATTTTCTGGTTGGGAGGTAATGTAATTTGTTCGAGAAACATTTAATGATCTGCGGCGCCACAGGTTGTCTCTCTTCAGGCTCACATCTGGTTGAGTTAGCCCTGATCGAAGAGCTTGAAAAAAGGGCCATCAGGGATAATTTCCGCCTGGTTATGGGTGGTTGCCCCGGTTTCTGTGAGGTTGGGCCGATCATCGTAATCTACCCTGATCAGGTTTTCTACTGCCGTCTTAAACCGAAAGACATGGCTGAACTGGTTGAAAAGCACCTGGTTGGCGGAGAAATTGTTGAGCGCCTGCTCTATAAAGGGCCCGATCTGGATGTGCCGGCCCGTTTTTACGATACTATCCCCTTTTATGCCAAGCAGAAATTTAATGTGCTGCGTAACAGTGGTATTATTGATCCTGAAAGTATTGACGAATATATTATGCGCGGTGGATACCGCGCTTTTACGCGGGCGCTGCAGTTGGAGCCGGCGGCTATCTGCGAAGAGGTTAAAACGGCCGGACTGCGCGGCCGGGGTGGTGCGGGCTTTTCGACCGGGCTAAAGTGGGAATTTACTAATAAGGCCCCGGGGCCGAAAAAATATGTCGTCTGCAATGCCGATGAAGGTGACCCGGGCGCTTTTATGGATCGCTCTATCCTGGAAGGTGACCCCCATGCAATTTTAGAAGGAATGTTGATCTGCGGCCGGGCTATAGGCGCCGATGAAGGCTATATTTACTGCCGGGCTGAATATCCCCTGGCGATAAAGCGGTTGAAAATAGCTATCAATAAGGCCCGGGAATACGGTTTGCTGGGCGAAAATATTCTCGGTTTTAATTTTAACTTCAAGATCAATATCAAGGAAGGGGCCGGCGCTTTTGTCTGCGGTGAAGAAACAGCGCTGCTTGCCTCGATTGAAGGCAAAAGGGGTATGCCGCGCCCACGTCCGCCTTTCCCGGCTAACTCTGGCCTTTTCGGTAAGCCGACTACGATCAATAACGTTGAAACCTTTGCCAACATCCCCCTGATCGTCAAAGAGGGAGGGGCGGCCGAGTTCGCCGCAATCGGTACTGAAGGCAGCAAGGGCACTAAAGTTTTTGCCCTGGCGGGCAAAATTCGCAACACCGGTCTATGTGAAGTAGCGATGGGTATTACCATTCGTGAAATTATCTTTGATGTCGGCGGCGGAATCAAGGGGGGGCGCGCTTTCAAGGCGGTGCAGGCCGGCGGCCCATCGGGCGGTTGTATTCCCACCGATCAACTCGATTTGCCGATTGACTACGATTCATTAACCAAGGCCGGGGCAATTATGGGCTCCGGCGGCCTGGTCGTGATGGACGAGCGCACCTGCATGGTCGATCTGGCCCGATATTTTTTAAGCTTTACTCAGAAAGAATCATGTGGTAAATGCACCCCCTGCCGCGAGGGAACGAAGAGAATGCTGGAGATTTTAAACCGGATCAGTGAAGGCCTGGGCAAACCCGAAGACCTGGACACTCTTGACCGCATGGCATCCAGTATCAAGGATAGCGCCCTCTGTGGCCTCGGCCAAACCTGCCCCAACCCGGTATTGAGTACTATTCGCTATTTTCGGGATGAATACGAAGAACATATTAATGAAAAATACTGCCGCGCCGGGGTATGTAAAGCGCTTTTCAATTACAGAATAGACCCGGAAGGCTGTACCGGTTGCAAGGCATGTGTTAAAGTCTGTCCTGTCGACGCGATCAGCGGCGAAAAGAAAGAGCCGCACCTTATTGATCAAGAGCTGTGCACCCGTTGCGGCAGCTGCATCGATAAGTGCCGCCAGGATTGTATAATGATTGAGCGTGCGGGGAGGGAAGTTAATGTCAGCAATTAAAATAACAATTGATGGACAGGAATTGGAGGTTGCCCCGGGAACGACTGTGTTGCAGGCAGCCCGCCAGTTGGGAATTGATATACCAACATTTTGTTATGATCCTGAACTGGCTCCGAACGGCGCTTGCCGCATCTGTGTTGTTGAAGTTGAAAACGCCCGGGCCCTGGTTGCTTCCTGTGTCGCTCCGGTTGCGCCGGGAATGGTTATCTATAGTGAATCAGAGCGTGTTGTCCGCGCCCGTAAATCAATTTTAGGTCTGCTGATTGCAAACCACCCCCTGGTCTGTATTACCTGTGAAAAAACCGGAGAATGCAAACTGCAGGATTATTGCTACCGCTACGGTGTTACCGACTCTGAATATGTGGGAGAAGTCAAAGAGCTTGATCTTGATGCAAGCAATCCCTTTTTTATTCGCGATATGAATAAATGCATTCTCTGCGGCATTTGCGTTGGCAAATGCCAGGATCTGGTCGGTGCCGGGGCGATTGATTTTACCGGCCGCGGCTTTCAGACCAACGTCGGGCCCGCTTTTGAAGACTCTATCGAAACCTCAACCTGTGTCTTTTGCGGTCTCTGCATAGACAGCTGCCCGGTGGGAGCGCTTACACCCAGGGCTGGTATTGGCAGGGGTCGTCCCTGGCAGCTTAAAAAAGTAAAAGCTATCTGCCCCTACTGCAGCATCGGCTGCAATATTAACCTTCATGTCAGTAATAACGATGTAGTTGCTGTCAGCCCTGTGCAAGACAGCCCGGTCAATCGGGGGCACCTTTGCGCCCGCGGTAAGTTCGGCTGGGACTACCTGAAAAGCGAAGATAGACTTACTGTTCCGCTTATTAAATCTTCAGGGGTCTTTGTTCCGGTCAGCTGGGAAGAAGCTTTCGACTATCTAGCCGATCACCTTGAAGAGATTAAATTGCGCTATGGTGCTTCCGCCCTGATGGGTCTCTCTTCTCCTAAAACAAGCAACGAAGAGAGTTACCTTTTTCAGAAGTTAATACGTTCTCTGGGCACTAATAACATTGATAGCTATACCAGGCACTGTCACACAAAAGCTGTTGACGCGATGATGGTTGCTTTTGGCAGCGCTGCCATGACCAATAGTATTGAAGAGTTAGCTTCCGCGAAAGCTGTGCTTGTCATTGGGGCTGACCCGGCAGAAAATCACCCGGTTCTCAGCTACCGCATTCGCGAAGCAGTATGCAAAGGGGCAACCCTGATTGTTGCAGATCCTGATCCGATCAAACTTGTTGAAATTGCCCGTCACTACCTGCCTCTTAAACGAGGTACTGCTGTTGCCCTGGTTAATTGCTTTGCACAGGTAATTATTGCGGAAAACCTGCAAAATCAGGCCTTTATCGATAAACGGGCTGAGGGTTACAGCGCTTTTAAAGATTCTGTAGCCAGCTATACACCGGAATTTGTATCTGCTATTACAGGGTTGCCTGCCGATGAACTACGGGCTGCTGCCAAAGCTTACGCTGCGGCAGAGAGTGCGGCCATTGTCTCTACAGCTGGTATCAGTATAGACGATGGCGGAAAAGACCTGATTCTTGCCCTGGCTAACCTGGCCCTTTTGACCGGAAACCTTGGTAAAGAATCATGCGGCCTTTACCTGCCCTTTGGCGAAAATAACCTTCAGGGTTCTGCTGATATGGGCGCCCTACCCTCTGTTTTAACCGGCTACCAACAGCTGAAAGAGAAGTCTTTGCGTGATAAGTTTTCCAGGGCCTGGAAGGTTCAACTCAGTGCCGAACCCGGTTTATCAGCGGCAGAGCTTTTTACATCCGGAAAAGATTCTGCAGTTAAAGCTCTTTATATTCTGGGTGAAAACCCGTTATCCTGTGATTTTGATCAGGGGAGTACTGCCGCCTTTTTAAGCAGTCTTGATTTATTAATTGTTCAGGATGCTTTTATGACCAAAACTGCTGCTCTGGCCGACGTTGTATTGCCGACTGCCGCATTTGCTGAAAAATGGGGAACCTATACAAACACCGAGCGCCGTGTGCAGTTAGGCCATCCGGCAGTTGAACCGCCAGGTGATGCCCGCCCGGGCTGGTCCATTCTCAGTTCATTAGCCCGTCGTCTCGGTCTTGCCTGGGTTTATAGGGGACCGGAAGAAGTTTTTGCCGAAATGGCTTCTCTGACCCCACAGTATGGCGGCATCTCTTACGAACGTCTGATGGATGGGGGGTTGCAGTGGCCTTGCCCCACAGCTGATCATCCGGGAACGAAGTTCCTTTATACAGGGCGCTTTGGCCGTGGCCTCGGTCTCTTTAATGTTGTTGAATACAGCGGTCCTTCAGAAGCAACCGCTGACCAGTTACCGGTAACCTTTACCGAATGCCGGCAAAGTTGCCACTGTGAGAGTGAGAGCATGAGTAAGCGTTCTGTAATTGGCAGTCTCTACCAATAGACGGAGGTTAAATATGATGACAAAGTATCTTTTTCCGGAAGGTTTTCTCTGGGGGGCGGCAACCGCATCCTACCAGATAGAAGGTTCTCCCGCGGCAGAGGACAAAGGTGAATCGATCTGGGACCGTTTTTCACACACGAAAGGCAACATCTGGGATGAAGAAACAGGTGATCTTGCCTGTGACCACTATCGTCGCTACAGGGAAGATGTTGAGCTGATGGCAGATATCGGCCTTAACGCCTACCGTTTCTCTGTCTCCTGGCCACGAATCTTTCCTGATGGCGGGGGAAAACCAAACGAAAAGGGGCTTGATTTCTACCGCCACTTAGTTGAACAGTTGCAGAAAAACAAGATCCGACCCGCAGTTACTCTTTATCATTGGGATTTACCACAAACCCTGCAGGATAAGGGCGGCTGGGGCAACCGTGATACAGCCAAATACTTTGCCGAATACGCTGCCTATCTCTTTGAAAACTTTGATCTGCCTATTGATCGTTGGATAACGATCAATGAACCCTGGGTTATAGCCTATTTAGGCCATGCTTTTGGTGTGCATGCCCCGGGGGCACGTGATTTCAGCACGGCTTTGCAGGTCGGTCACAACCTGCTCTTAGGGCACGGTCTTGCCGTAGAAAGATTTCGTGAAGCCGGCCGCAAAGATGAACCGATCGGCATAACCTTAAACCTGGCCCCGGTGCAGCCCTTTACTGACAGCGCGGCAGATCAAGCCGCGGCATGGAGTGCTGATGGCTTTATGAA
>CAYWDA010000028.1:0-2665 GCA_964456945.1 uncultured Syntrophomonadaceae bacterium | reverse complement strand
AAGCCTTATTCGAAGGAGCAATAGACAATGTCCGAAAAGAAAGCCGACATAATGGTAATCAGCCCTCACCCCGATGATTCCGAATTCGGTGCATCCGGTTCGGTTGCCCGTTGGGTTAAGGAAGGCAAAGAAGTGGTTTACGTGATCTGCACCGGGGGTGAAAAAGGAACCAGCGACCTTTCGATAAAACCGGAAGATCTGGCCGTAACGAGAAGGAAAGAGCAGCAGGCGGCAGCCGACCTGCTCGGCGTAAAAGAAGTAGTCTTCCTCGGTTACGAAGATCAAACCCTGGAAGACACATCAGATTTTCGCAAAGAAATCGTGCGCTGGATTCGCACCTTCAGACCGGATACCCTGGTTACTGCCGACCCCTACCGTCGCTATATCTGGCACCGTGATCACCGCATCACCGGGCAGGTGGTTCTTGACGCCGCTTTCCCTTATGCCCGCGATCACCTGTCATACCCGGAACTGCTGAAAGAGGGGCTGCAGCCGCATAAAGTAAAAGAGATTCTGCTTTGGGCCAGCGAAGACCCCGATTACTATTCTGATGTGACTGCTACCTTTGAAACGAAACTGGCTGCCCTGAAATGTCATGAAAGCCAGGTTGGCGGGCATCACTTCGACAACGTGGAACAGTGGCTGCGCCAGCGTGCTGAAGATGCCGCCCGTGATCAGGATTTTGATTTAGCCGAAGCATTTCACCGCGTAGAAATTCCCTGGTAGCAGTTTAACTGCTGCTCCAGGTAACTTCACCAAAAGTATCGGCATCACGATTGTTTGCAATAAAAGCTTCTATGAGCGGCCTTTCCTTCCCGACAGTCGTTGCGGTGCCGTGCCCGGGTAAGATTACCGTTTCATCGGGCAGAGTCAGCACCGCCTCTCTGATTGAGGTAAGCACTGTTTGAAAATCTTCCACTGTTGCTGTTTTGCCGGGCCCACCGGGAAAAATTGTATCACCAGAAATAAGGTAACCATCGACCCGCAGACAGATACTGCCGGGCGTATGGCCGGGAGTGTGCAGAACTTCCAGTTTCAGGTTGCCGCACTCCAAAACTTCGCCATCTTCAAGCAGTCGGTCCGCTTTCACCGGCAGCATCCCTGCATCACCCTCGTGCACAGCAATCTCAGCCTTCAGCGCACTGCTAAGCTCTTCTAAGACCATCAGGTGATCCATGTGCCCGTGTGTAATCACGATCAGTTCTATGCTGCTACCTTTTAGTTTTTCCAAAATAGCATCAGCGTCACCGGGCGCATCAACTAGCAAGGTTTCACCACTCTCCAGGCAGGTTATCAAATAAGCATTGGTTCCGAAAGGTGCTGTTTCCAGTCGCAAAATCTCCAACCGCTCATCGCGTACTACAAGATCAAACATCTTTTCACCCCCGTAGATGGAATTATTAACTAGAGTATACGTTATTCTAATTATAGAGGAAAGTGAATTTCCCTAAAAGCGGATCATAGGTTATAATAATTTTTGGGAATAAGCATCACACTTAATCATCGCAGGAAGAGGGATAACGAAATGTCTAAAGTAAAAATTGCCTTAGTTGGCGTCGGCAACTGTGCCAGCGCTTTGGTTCAGGGTATCCATTATTACAGCGGAAAAAATGAAGACGACGCAGTCGGGCTGTTGCACTGGTCTATCGGCGGTTACTTACCATCAGATATTGAGGTTGCCGCGGCCTTTGATATAGATCAGCGCAAAGTCGGTCAGGATGTTAACCATGCCGTATTTGCTGCGCCAAATTGCAGCAGACAGTTTTTTCCGCAGCTGCCTGCCAGCGGTGTAAAAGTGCAGATGGGTAAAATTTTGGACGGTGTATCACCGCACATGTTAGATTTTGAAGATGATTACACATTCGTTATCAGTGATGCTCCCGAGCAGAACCAACAGCAGATTGTTGAAGCCCTGCGCAGTTCATGTGCTGAAGTAATGGTTAACTATTTACCGGCCGGCTCAGAAGAAGCGGCTCGTTTTTACGCCGAGTGCGCTCTTGAGGCAGGAGTTGCTTTTGTCAACAATATCCCGGTTTTTATCGCCAGCGATCCAATATGGGCCGCCCGATTTGCCGAAAAAAATATCCCCCTGATCGGCGATGACATTAAGTCGCAGATGGGGGCAACAATCATCCACCGTGCCCTAACCGAACTGTTCGCTAAAAGAGGCGTTAAATTAGAGCGATCATACCAACTTAATACCGGTGGCAATACCGATTTCTTAAATATGACCAATCACGACAGGCTCGCCTCAAAACGCATCTCAAAAACAGAAGCGGTGCAGTCGGCGACTAAAAAGCGCCTGCCCGATCGCGACATCCATATCGGCCCCAGCGACTACGTGCCCTGGCAGAAAGATAACAAGGTCTGCTTCCTGCGCATGGAAGGGCAAATATTTGGCGACATTCCGATTAACCTGGAAATGCGCTTAAGCGTCGAAGATTCCCCCAACTCGGCCGGCATCGCCATCGACACCATCCGCTGCTGCAAGTTAGCCATCGACCGGGGAATCGGAGGACTGCTCGAAGGCCCTTCAGCCTATTTCCCCAAACCCCCCCCCCGCCAATACCCCGACCACCAGGCCTACCAACTAACCGAAGACTTCATCAAAGGCATTTAGCAAACTATCACAATAGAGCACACTAGGGACGGTTCTTTTGTGTTG
>CAYWDA010000027.1:0-7337 GCA_964456945.1 uncultured Syntrophomonadaceae bacterium | reverse complement strand
GCCGGTGCAGCATATGCAAGCCCGGCCGACAATCCGGATAAACTGGAAGCTTTTCTTGATGGCTTTATCCGTAATCAGATGGAAGAGCAAAATATTGTCGGGGTCACCCTTTCGGTAGTCCAGGATGGTGAAATTGTATTGCTAAAAGGTTATGGTTATGCCGATCTGGAACAGCGATTACCGGTCAATCCGGCAAAAACTACCTTCAGACCCGGTTCAGTTTCTAAGCTTTTCACCTGGACAGCGGTAATGCAACTGGTCGAACAGGGAAAACTTGATCTTGATGCCGATCTAAACAGCTATCTCGATTTCGAAATACCGGGCTATCTCTACGGAGCAGGACGAACAGCTCAACTGGAACCGGTAACCATGAGGCACCTGCTTACCCATACCCCCGGTTTTGAAGACCGGGGCTCAGGCCTTTTTGTTTTAGCAGCAGAAGAGATGGCAACACTGGAGGATTATCTCAAAAACAATATCCCGGCCCGCGTTTTCCCGCCCGGTGAAGTAATGGCTTATTCAAATTACGGTGCCGCCCTGGCCGGCTATATCGTAGAAATAGTTTCTGGTCTGTCTTTTGCCGAATATGTTGAAAATAGTATCTATGAACCTTTGGGTATGCAGGACAGCACTTTCCGCCAGCCTTTGCCAGATCAGATGGCGCCCAACATGGCTGAAGCTTACAAATTTTTCAATGGCCAGTATTACCAGGGTAGCTTTGAGTATATTTCGGCTTTACCGGCAGGCAGCATGAGCAGCACTGCAGAAGATATGGCCAAATATATGATCGCCCACCTGCAAAACGGCCGTTTTGGCGATATTCGAATCTTAGAAGAAGCTACAGCGCGCGAAATGCACCGCCAGCAGTTCACCCATCATCCGGCCCAGGATGGAATGACTCTCGGTTTTATTGAGCAGACCATTAATGGCAGACGCCTGATCAACCACGGCGGTAATACCTTCCTCTTCGCCACAGGGTTCTGGCTGTTGCCTGAAGAAAATGTGGGTCTTTTTATCTCCTACAACGGGGGAACAGGTATAGAAAGGGAAGCGCTAATTAAGGCCTTTATGGATCGCTATTACCCGCCTCAGGACGCTTTGACTGAACTTGCGCCTTCACCGGACAGCCTGGTGCGCACAGCTGCCCTGACAGGCGAATACCAACCGAACCGCGGCAATTTTTCCACAGCCGAAAAGCTATTCGGAATCTTATCTGCTGCCAGGGTTAATATGAACCCCGATGGTTATCTTTTAATCAATCTGACAGGCTCTCCGCAGCAGTTTGTTGAGGTAGAGCCCGGAGTCTACCAGAGCCGCTACCCGGCGAAAAATGAAATGATCAAAACAATTGTCTTTGTGCCGAACCATGAAGGCACAATGATGTTGTGCGCTGAAGGGCCAGCCCTTACTATGACTAAGGCGCCCTGGTACGGCAGCAGTGCCCTGGCCGGCCTGCTGTTCGGGTCGGGCCTGTTGCTTCTGCTGACCGCAACCCTGGGTTGGGCTTATGCCTCTATTGGCAGGCTTATCCGCCGTGAGAAGAGCGGCGCCTCAAGAGCAGCCCTTTTCGCCAGGTTATGCGCCGTCTTCTGCGGACTGGTTATACTCTTTTTGCTCACCGGGCTTATGGGAATGATAAGTGATATAGACCCCGCCTTCGGCGTACCCCGGATGTTTTTCCAGGACACAGGCGCTATGAGCAGCCTGCTCGTGCTGCCTTACCTAATTGCCCTGGCAGCAGCGGGAATGTTTGCATTCACTATTCTTGCCTGGCTGAAAGGCTTCTGGACTCTTGGAGCACGCATTCACTACACAGTGCTTACTCTAAGCGCTTTTGGCGTAACCTGGACTCTCCATTACACCAATCTACTGTAATGTGACAGTCTGACGGGGTACTTGACACACTCAAGCCCTTTGTTTTAAATCCCCCGGTTAATTTATTAAAGCCTCTCGCTCTGCCTAATCGAGAGGCTTTACCTTTTTGGCCTTAGATTGTATGTTTTGCGCTGGTTGCCTTCAAATCGCTTTATGCCGTTAGCGTTCTTGAATTCGAAATTCGCTTTAGATGATCTTAGCAATATTATAAACTCTGATCTTGAAGGGATTTAGAGTAAATTTATGTGGTTTTAAACTGTCTTCAGGCAAACTATAAGTTGTCAATAACCCCGTCCCCTATCTTGACATTAACTGGTTTTGTTCTCGCCTGTCCGGGCGAAGTCCCGTTCCCGGATAACAATAAGCTGGTCGCTATCATCAATGGCTTCGTAAACCTTCTTTTCGCCATACTTAAGCACTTCCGCCATCGCTAAGCATGAGGCTTGCGAATCGCGCTTTTTAAGGGTCTCCAGAAGCCTAAGATTAAGCTTCAGTGAATTTTCCGGGGTGTCAGGCAGGGAATAGAAAAATTCAGTAAAGAAATAGTAGATCGGCTTAAATGATTGAAAGATTAGCCGGTTGATCACATTTTCTGCAATGGTGATAATCTTATAGTGAAAATCATAATCACATTCCGCCAAGATTTGAATATCGGCAAGATGCTTCTTTTTAGTTTTAAGATTGCCGGTCAGGTAGCCAATATCACTATCGGCAATGCGAAGAGCTGCTTCGGCTGCGGCATTTGTTTCTGTTGTAAACCTGAACCTGAGCAGGGAATCAAGCGTCTGCCGATCAATAGCCCTGCGGACTCGAAGAGTCTGAACCAGGGTATCAAGAGAACCATCCCTGTAAAAATTCCTGATATAAGAACCGCTTTGGGGATGAGTCTCAACAAACCCGGTCTGCATCAGCCTTGCAATAGCCTCGCGCACGGCAAATCGGCTCGCCCTGTATTTGCCTGCCAGCTCGCGTTCTGGGGGCAGCTTGCTGCCTATGGGGTAGATCTCATTTATAATATCATTCCTGATTTGATCAAATATTAATGCCGGAAGACCTGAACTCATCAAACACCCTTCTTTCTAAATGCCCTGGCAATTTCGATGCTCAAGCTTGTTATCGCGATCACAGCAAGCAGCTGCGTCGGTAAAAACAATATTGACAATTGGTTATACCAAACTATATAATTGGTTATACCATTATACAGCATTACCCAGAAAAAAAATAGGAGAGTGGTTATGAATAATAAAAGTCCTCTTTCCCTGACGGCCTGCAAATGCGGATTGATTGTTTTAATGGTTTTAGCCTTGCTTCTTCTTACTGCTACACCAGCTTTGGCCGGCGAAGAACTTTATCGCAGGCTTTCGGAATCATCCAGAAGTGATGATGCCGTCCTGTTAAGAGAACTGCTGGAACTCGGACAGGAAATTGATTGGAACCAGGCTATAACCGTGGAATTCGAAGGGAACCTGCGCCTGCTGGAAACTGAGGCTTTAGCCGACGTGGGCCATCAGGCTGGGTTCTACATGGTCAGAGAATTAAACGGTAATCTTCATATTCTTTCTTTTTCCAGCGCTGCAGAACTGCAAGAAACTGAATCTGCCGATTTCTATAGCAACCTTAATGAAATGCTCGGCGATAAGCTCGTCTTTAAGGCACAGATAGCAGAAGCTTCTGCAGGAGGAGAAAGCTACAGTTTTATTCGTTTACTGGAAAAGCCCCGGCAGCTTATGCTGGACCGTATCTTCAAGATTTCTATTATGTTTATGTTCTTCTTCGTAATGCTCGGTATGGGTCTCACCCTCACCGTCAATGATTTTATCCTGGTTATCAAGAAACCGAAGGGAATCCTGATCGGTATTTTCCTGCAGTGGTTATTAATGCCCCTGCTGGCATTGGGCATGGCTTACCTGCTCGGTTTTTACCATAGTTTTCCCTTTATTTACGCCGGTCTGGTTTTGATCTGTGCCTGCCCGGGAGGGGTAACATCGAACCTGATGACTTACTATGCCAGGGGTGACCTGGCCCTTTCAGTTTCCCTTACATCAATCTCAACAGTCCTGGCGCTCTTCTTCACCCCACTTATCCTCACCCTCTTCAGCGCAAATATTCCTGATATCAATGTTCCGGCAGGGTTGATCGTTCAAACTATTATCGGCCTGGTGCTCATACCGCTAATCCTGGGCATGTCAATTCGCCGCAAATGGCTAAGCTTTGCTACTAAAGCCACACCGTTTTTCTCGGCGCTAGGCGTAATTGCCCTGTTGACGGTTATCAGTGTAGGCTTAATTACCAATGCAGAAAAATTTGCCGATACTGAACGCTACAGTCTGCTTTTCTATATCATGGTTGTTGCGCTTTCGTTGCTGGGTATGCTGCTCGCCGCTGGCTTTCCAAAACTATTTAGCATCGATAATTATCAAACCAGGGCTATCTCAATGGAAGTCGGCCTGCGTAACTCTACCCTTGCCGTAACCATAGCCCTCCTAATCCAGGATCTAATGGGCGACTTCTACAGTTCCATGTTCGTGACTACTGCTATCTATGGAATAACTATGTATATTACCGGTTTTCTGATGATTGCTCTCTATAAAAAGCTGCTGCCGCTGGATGAGCCTGGGCTGCGGATCACCGAAGCTCAGAGCAGCTCTGACAACTAATAATTTTTACGAAAAGGAGTTTAACCATGAAAGTTAATACTATCGAACTCTATCACCTTTCAATTCCCCTGCCTGCTGATTTTTATCCGTCCTGGATTCCCGGCTACCCGCAAAAGTTTAACCGCAGCACCCTGCTTAAAATAACCACTGATGATGGTTTAGTGGGCTATAGCGCGGGGATGGCCATGGAAGAAGAGCGGGAAGGATTGGGTAGCCTGCTTGGTCAGTACCTGATCGGCCAGGAAGTAGAAAAGCTTGATGAAGTCAGGCAGCTGCTGCGTGAAGCCTCATACCTTGGCTGGCGTAACAACTGGATAGAAGCTGCCTTTTGGGATTTAATTGGCAAAAAAGAAGGTAAACCGGTCTATGAACTGCTCGGGGGAACAGGAGGGCGCATCCAGGCTTACTGTTCAACCGGTGAAATCCACGAGCCGAAACAGCGGGCAGAAGAAGTGTTGAAATTGATCGAAATGGGCTTTAAAATTGTTAAACTGCGCGTTCATGATCACGAACTGCAACAGGATATAGAACAAATTAAAACAGTTCGGGAAACTGTCGGAGACAAAGTTAAACTCGGTGTCGATGCCAACCAGGGTTGGCCGGTTACTATTATTAATAAACCGGCGATCTGGGATCTTGACCGGGCCGTGAATTTCGCCAAAGCATGCGAGGAATATGATATTGACTGGCTGGAAGAACCCCTGGACATGTATGCTTTTGAAGATATGGCCGAACTGCGGCGCAGGACTAAAACACCGATAGCCGGGGGAGAGCTGACTCCCGGATGGCACGAGCATAAAATGCTCTTTGAAAAAGAATCGCTTGATATTTACCAGCCCGACGCCACTTTTTCCGGAATTGACACGGCAGTTAAAGTTATGCACGAAGCAAACAGGCGCGGGCTAAGGTTTAAGCCGCACACCTGGACTAACGGTATCGGCTTTGCCATTAACCTGCAGATCGCTGCGGCCAATACCGTGCGCGAAGCAGTTGAGTTCCCCTATGAGCCACCGGGATGGATACCTGAATACCGCGATGCAATTATGAAAGAAAAGTTCATGATCGATAGTGAAGGCTATGTCACCGTGCCCGACAAACCAGGTCTCGGGTTTGAAATTGATGAGCAGGCCCTGAGCCGTTACGGCCGTAAATTCTTTGAAATGAACCCCCGCGGTCTGGCTTTAAAAACAATTAAGCAAAGAGGACTTTTCAACGCCCTGAAGCTGGCAAAAGCAAAAAAACAGGGCTAATCTTGTGACAAGGGGATGTTTGACAAGGGAGCGGGGTACTTGTCACGCTCGGCGGGAATCATCCTAAGTTAAACCGAAATACTCTTTAAATATATCAGCAGTTTCACCCGGCTTTTCCATCGGAATAAGATGGCCAGCCCCTTTGACAAGTTTATAAGTACCGTTCTGCATTAGAGAGGCTGCTTTACGTAGGTCTATGTAAGCGCGGTTTTCAGATTTTTCGCCTTCAAGAACAAGGGTGGGGCTAGTTATTTTATGAAGCAGCGGCCACGGGTTATAGCTGAGCCCCCCCATAAAAAGAGCAGTTTCCCGCCTTGGTGAACAGGTTAGAGTAAGTCCACCCGACTCACTGGGCACCATGCCGTAATTCAGATAAAGTTCAAGCGCTTCACTGTCCCATGATGTGAAAAGAGCTTTTGACCTTAGGTATTCAAGGGCTTCATCCCTGCTGGCCCATTTATTGTGCCTCCTTATTGCCTTTGAAGCCAGAGGATGTTGCTCTACGGTAAGGCCGGCTGAATAAATATGCTCGGGCAGATATATTGGCTCAATCATGATTATCTTTTCTGCGGGAGAGCCGTAAATAGCGCTGGCAATCGTGATAATTGTTGCACCCATCGAGTGACCGGCCAACAGCGGTCTTTCTATTTTCAGGGCCTGGCAAAGGTCACAGAGATCTTTTGCAAGAGACAACCAGCTTACGACTCCGTCTTCAGGCTCATCATGCCGGTGATCACAAAAATAGGGAGCAATTATTCTATATGAATTTGCCAGCTTTTTCGCGATCGGGTGCCACAACCAGGGTAAAAACCCTGTCGCGTGAAGCATGATAATGACAGGTCCGTCCCCGTCGTAATAGAGGTATTCAATCCTCGAACCGGTTATATCAGCATATCTTATATCAGGCTGCAGTTCTGCCATCTAAACCTCTTTAGTATTTATTTTGGGAACCGCAATGAATTTAAGGCGGCACTTATCACTTCCCTGATTTTTGATTCTACATTCCTGACATTGGTTCCTGCTACACCTTTTGCTACACGCCAAGTCGGCGTGACGAGGACGGGGCACTTAACGCACTCCCGCTCAGGTAATGTTGTCAACAACCCCGTCCCCTTGACATAAAATTTATTATGTTACCAGGTGGCTGGATCTGTTCATAACCGGATAGAAGTAGGTTATCACATACCATTTCTTGTGGATAACCTTGTGCATAATGTGGATTACTTTTAATGGAATTAATGAAACCCCTTTTATAGTGGACTATTTGAAGCTAAAACTCCTGTTCGTGGTTACATAACAACTTTACGAAATTACTTTTGTTGATAACGTGGCTATCTGCAAGTGTTCACTAAAGGCACGATAGATAAGAGGGCGATAGTGATAATCAACAAGTTCAATTTTTCCTTTCCCATGGCGCCTTAAAAGGCTTTGATGCTGGTGTGGCCAGCATAGATTTGTTAAAATAGATGGTATCTTAGATTTATTTGTCTAGCTCTGCATGTTTGGGCTTAATAATATCCGAAAGTGGGGAGCCGATGAAACTACTAATTCTTAT
>CAYWDA010000026.1:0-2639 GCA_964456945.1 uncultured Syntrophomonadaceae bacterium | reverse complement strand
GTAAAAGTAAAGCTATTATAAAGAACAGGATTCTTAAAAATAACATTGGTGTTAGAATTCATAACTTCCAGTTGGTACATGGTTGCCCCGGAAACTGCGTTCCACTGGAAAGTGACTAATGTTGAAGCCACCAGTGCGTTATTGGCCGGTGAAGCCAAGGTTGGTGACGGCAGTGAGGGAAATTCATAGATCATCCCGGATGCCATCTGCATGATTAACACTGTGTCAAATATGTCAACCACATTATCCCGGTTGACATCGGCCAGAGATCTCTGAGCAGCTGTTAAAGTTGAATTCCCGAGCACATAGTTGTTCACCAAGACAACGTCGAGGATGTTAATTACACCGTCGCTGTTTACATCGCCAAGCGTCGCCGCAGATGCAGCGGCAGAAAACAGCAGCAGGGTTAAAAAAACGGCAAGCAGGGCAATAAGCACTCTTGCCCCTGTTTTCTTGCTTAAAATGACCTTCATAATTCAAACCTCGCTTTCGTATAAAGATACGAGCAATCTTTGTGTCTCCCTGTATTCAGTTGCTATCTATTTTTTATCAGCGCCGGTTTTTTTTGATCTCTTAATAAGGAAATAACCGACCGCTAAAGCTACAACAAAAAATGCTAAACCTACTGGAAGGATAGGAAAGGTATGCGAATCAGTTGGGTCTGCTCCAGTTGCCAGGCTATCATCACTATCAAGGTCACCTGATGGAACTGCAAGGTCTTCATCACTCCCTGCGTTTCCAGCTAATTCGTCTTCAGCACCGTCCTGACCAAGGTTGTCCTGTTCATTATTGCCCTGATCAACCCCCTTATCCCCAACATCAATTTTACCTGAAACAGAATTTCCGGCATTCACTCCGGCAGGCGACAGCACAATTTCATCAAATTCGAGCAGGGCCACCCCTTCACTTATCAACTCAAAGGTTATTGTGCAGACCACTCCTGATTCGGCAGTATCGGCAAATGGGGTCACCCACATAAATATTAACTGCCCCGGACCATAATTAACATTAGCCATCTGGAGGCTCCCTTGCGCATCGGCAACGAGAGATCCGGTTTCAATTAAAACAGGCTTGACCAGTGACGGATCAAAGTTTAAAACGAACTGCCCGCCTTCAATCCCTGCGGCATTTTCTGCAGTGACAGTAACCGTGGCATGTTCTCCGACATTGCCCCCTTTTTCCACTACTGCCGAGAGCTTAAAACCCTCCGCACTTAGAACAGCTGAGGAGGTCATTATAGCGATCAGAAATATTGTTATCAGTGCATATTTTTTTACATTCTTCATCTTCTGGTCATATCTACTTTCATCCTACGGATGCTGAGGCGGCGATTAAATCACCGCCCCATGCAGCTCGTATGAAATTGATAAATCATAGGTTAATTGCTTATTTAGCTAACAGCCAGACATCTGCGCCTGATCAAGGCAACAATACCGCTTAACAGAATAGCCATACCGGCAAACAAGCCATAAGGTATACCACCGGTCGGTGGAGTAGGCTGCAGCCCTTCCAGTTCCTTAATACGGTTTTCAGCTGCAGTCAGGCGGGCCAGGTAGGTAAAGTCTGCATCGACTGCGCCGTTATCAGTTTTTGCCTTGGTAACCAGGGCCCGGGCAGCAACCACTGCAGGCTTATCATCGAGTTTCAAACTGTCAACCGAAGGCAGAGCCAGAATGGCATCATCTGCGGCCTTAACCGCTTCAAGCTTCAGGATCATTGCTTCGGCATCGGTCAGCTTCTTAAGATCATCAAAGTCGGCATCGACTGCGCCATGATCATCCTTAGCCGTTTTTACCAGGGCACGGGCCGCCTCAACAGCTGCTTTGTCGGCCAGGGTAATGGGGGACGGCAATGCGGCAATTGCTGCATCAGCAGCATCAATTGCCGCCTGCTTGGCTACTGCCGGATCAATTGAGGTTACCTCACCTGAAGTTGGGGTTTCAACTTCTGCCCCTTCGGGAGCCACAACAAGCCCATCGAAAACAAGCGTCGATTCCCCATCATCAAGCAGATCAAAGACAATCGTGCCGATTACTCCGGAGTTAAGTGCTGACCCTTCAGGAATAACCCAGACAACCCGAATTTTTCCGCTATCAAGTTCAAGGTTTGTGTTAAAAAGATGATTGTCCGGATTGGGCAGGAAACTACCTCGGGCTGCCGATTTCGGATCAAGAATAAGCGGATCAAAGACCAGATCAAACTGCCCGCCCTCGCTACCCAGAGCATCGGTGATGTTGATAGTTACGGTTACATCTTCACCGGTTATACCAGACTCGGTACTGGCACTCAGCTTGACACCACCAGCAGCAAATGCGACCTGCGAGAATAAAAGCAAGAATGAAACACACACGACTAAAATGATTGAAATCGATTTACTCTTTCTAAATAGTTTCATTATATTTACACCCCTTTATTATTTAAATATTTGTTCTTTCAATAAATGAGGCTGATAGCTATCCTCCTTTGTAACTGTCATCGGCAAGCATAAAATATAAGCTAAATCCACAAACACTACCTAATGGGTAATTAGTGGCTTCCTTTTCTTCGACGGCTCATAAAAACCAACCCTGCACCAAGGATTGAAAGACCTGCCACCACAGAAACAGCAATGCCGCCGGTGGGCGGTGTCGGCTGCCTCT
>CAYWDA010000025.1:0-2963 GCA_964456945.1 uncultured Syntrophomonadaceae bacterium | reverse complement strand
CACCGGCGATAGCTGGGTGCTAAAATGTAACTGGTTGATTGGAAAAGCAAAAACCACCGTTGATAGTGGGGGTTGACATGCACTTCCATATCAGTGTGTTAGAAAGAAGGTGAAAAGATGCATGTTGAATGTGGAAGATGCGGAGCGATGACCCCAAAGGAAGATATCTACCATCACCGGGGAAAAGATCTATGTGAAGATTGTTATATGGGAGCAATGCAGGCTCCGAAGACCTGCGATGTTGCTGCGGTGCATATGGCAAAAAAACACCGCCAGGGCAGCGGGCAGAGCGGCACTGAAGGTTTGCTTGAGGTTCAGCGAAAAATCTACGAATTCGTCAAGGCTAACGGCAGGGCAACCCGTGAACAGATCATGGCTGAGTTTAGTATCCCGGATTGGGAACTTGATAAACAGGTTGCCGTGTTAAGGCATTGTGAGCTGATCAAGGGCAGAAAAGAACCGGATGGAATCTACCTGGTTTTGTTTGAGACAGAATAACATATTTTCTGTGCCTAAATCAGCCGGCATGGTCTTGGAGGGCGATGCTTTTCTTGCGCAGGGGAAAAACAGCGGCAACAGTTAGAATACCAGAGACGAGAAAAGCGAAGCCTAAGCCCGGTCCCTGGGCTGCGAGGCCGAAGATTAAGGCACCGAATGCGAATAAAATATCAATAATATTTTCCTGGATACTTATGGTGGTCGCCCGCAGGCCGGGTTTGGCAATTTCGATTAACCAGGCAGTAAAAACCAGCGAACTGCCCTGAAGGCCGATACCGATCAAAAAAGCGCAGATCATTATTAAACCCGGCCATATTGGAATAAAATAAAAGAGCGCAGTTCCCATGCCCACTATCACGAGCAGTGGCCAGGCAACATTTTGCCGGCCATAGTGATCAGAAAGTAATCCGGCACCAAGACTGGCTGTTATACCGGCTAACCCGAGGACCATGAAAAAGTAAGCCGCTCCGCTTCCGGAAGCGGTTTCTTCAATATAAACTGCTGCAAAAGAAATTATAGCACTGTAAGTGAACGAGAAGACGGCAATGGCTATGATGATTGGGTAGATCATTTTTGAGTTCATGGCCGCTGCCAGTTGTGTCCATGAACTTGATGCTTTACCTACAATCACTGTAACTGCCGGTGTTTTTACTGCGGCCAGCAAGCTCAATGCGGATGTGCCGACCAGGGAACTAACGATAAACCAGGTTGGATAGCCAAATTTATCAATTAAATAAAGGGCTGTTGCCGGCCCTGATAACAATCCAAGGTTAAAAAATATTCTGGTTGCACCGAGATGAGCGCCGATGCGCCCTTCAGTAGCCATCTCAGCAGCCAGGGTTGATATCCCCGGCAATACCACTGCCAGACCTATTGCCTGGTAGGCCCGTAAGGCCAGCAGCATAGTGTATGAACTATTTATTAACAGCAGCAGTGGAGTTGTGGCAAAGACAAACATGCCTAAAAGCATGAGCGGTTTAGGCCCCTGGCGGTCCATAACAGGCCCCAGGAAAAAACGCATCACTACAGCAGCAAGGGCAAACACCGTGCTTTGTAAACCAGCCTGAAAAGGAGTACTGCCAATAGCCAGGCTATAAGCCGGAAAGATGGCGATAGATGCAAACAGATTAGCCATGAAGAAATATATAGAACCGAAAAACAGGATCCAGTTTCCCTTGTTGGAAACTTTTGCTCTATTCTCTTGCACCTCAACAATACTTGTCTGTAACATAAATAACCGCCCTAAAAAGCAAATTACATCCTCTAGCTCGTACTGCTTAACCTGGTTTCAACCGATCGGCCAGCTCTTTTCCGACAGTGGCAGCTACATCGGCTGCTACGTAGTGATTTGCCGCTGCGTCGAAAAGAATCGTTGCCCATGCTGGCTTATTTTCTGCCGGCAGGCGGTAGCAGAGGCACAGGGGCAGCCGCGGTAGAATTCTCCATTCAAAAGCAAGATCGGCCAGTCCGTTAAGCGGCCATCCGCCACTGGCCAGGCAGCTCTTACGTAAACCTTCGATATCGCTGCCCCATGCTGCGGCCAGTTCATCGCCGCAGTAACCCTGGAAAGCCTGCTGGTAAAAGAGGCCGCCAATTTCGCTTAAATTGACCCAGCGTCCGCTAAGAGGGCTGCCGTCGGCGCGGTTGAGATAATGAAGCCACAGCATCTCTGAATGCAATCTGGCCGGCTGGTCTTTGCTGTTGAAAACAGTATAAGCCGGAACCTTGATGCTAAAAGTTTCATGCAGTTGTTCGCCAAACATGGTTAGAGAGCCGTCAGGATCTTTCATCATGCTCAGGGCAGCTTTACGGGCCAATTCCCGGGGATCGCTCTGCTGCAGATTTTTCCTTAACTGACCACACATTTCCAACAACGCGATGCGTCTTTTTGCCTCATTTGCTTTTTGATTCAGCTCAGGAGTTGATCCATTTAACTTTTCAGTAACCACTTTAACCCCATCCCTGTCTATTTCTAACTGCGGTCATTATAGCGATATAATTAAAGGGTAGTCAAGGGCTGGTGTATGACAATTGCAGCTGATCTGAAATTAATGCAGGATCGGCCTTTACTCCATAGAATAGATTTAATGAGGTTATGAAGGGAGCTGTATGCTAATGCGCATTGCTATCGCCGGTTACGGCCAGATGGGCAGATTGATCAGGCAGAAGGTTTTGGCCAGAGGGTATGAAACCCCTGCAATCATTGATCCAAATTGCAGCGCACCAGAAGTAACTGCAAATGAATTGACTTCCACAGCCCTGCCTTTGGATGTTATAATAGATTTTACCACACCAGATGTTGTTCTTCGTAACATTGAGCGCTATGGCGAATTAGGCCTGACAGCAGTGATTGGCACTACCGGTTGGTACTCTGAGATGGAAAAAGTTGCAGATATTGTTGAGAAAAGCGGGATTGGGCTGATCTGGTCAGGCAATTTTTCTCTGGGTGTCAATCTGTTTTTTCA
>CAYWDA010000024.1:0-11400 GCA_964456945.1 uncultured Syntrophomonadaceae bacterium | reverse complement strand
CAGAATCTGCCCGTAACCTTCTTTAAGCCAGTCTCTGCCTTCGAGCAGTTCAAAACCCTGCATTAATTTGCCAAGGTCGCCCCCGGAAGAAAATACTTTCCCGGTTCCCGTAATTACAATAGAGCCGATTTCGTCGTCGGCTGCTGCCAGCTTAACGGCATCAACCAAATCCCTTGCCAGGGAAGCTTCAAGGGCATTCATCATTTCCGGCCTGTTCAGGCGAATCAGGGCGACTTTATCTTTCTTCTCATAGATAATTGTTTCGTAATCAGGCAAGTATCAAAACCTCCTTAGTCCAGACCCAGGATACTAATGCTGCATACGTTTTGCGAAGGAACTCCGCCAAGGTTATGTGTTAATCCCATTTTCGGGTCTTTAACCAGGCGATCTTCCGGCCAGCGCCTAAGAAGCTGATTATAGATTTCATAGATCATGCGCAACCCTGATGCGCCGATGGGATGGCCGAAACACTTTAACCCTCCGTCGGGCTGGCAGGCCACCTGTCCATCAAGATCGTAGAAGCCGTTGATAATATCATCAGGGGCCTGGCCGGCAGGTGAGATCAGCAAATCTTCCATCGTAACCATTTCGGTAATTGAAAAACAGTCATGAACTTCAATCATGCCGATTTCATCACGTGGGTTCTTTATGCCTGCTTCCTCGTATGCCTTTTCAGCCGCATGCCTTGTTGTCATCAAACCGCTTCCATCCCAGCGGTTATAGATCAGTTCTTCGCCTGAACTTACCGAAATCTGTAAGGCTTTTACCTTGACCAGATCCTGGTTCGGTTTCAGTTTGGCCGCTATTTCCGGTGTAGTTACAATAGCCATCGCCGAACCGTCACTAACCCCGCAACAGTCAAAAAGACCAAGTGGATAAGCGACAAAGGGTGAGTCAGCTATCTGGCATTCTGAAATCTCTTTTCGCAGGTGAGCTTTAGGGTTTTTTGCCCCGTTTTGATGGCTTTTCCACGAAATATGGGTAATTGCTTCTTTGATCTTCTCCATCGGGATATTATGGCGTGCCGAATAAGCTGTAGCTAACTGGGCAAACATACCGGGCGCAGTGGCATTGGGGCTTAAAAGTCGTGACAGCTGCCCGAATATTGGCGAATCTGGCAGGCCCCCGTAGCCGACATCTTTCAGTTTCTCAACTCCAGCGGCCAAAACAATGTCGTAGGCGCCCGAGGCAACAGCATAACAAGCTCCCCTGAAAGCTTCTGTGCCTGAAGCACAAAAGTTCTCGACTCTTGTAACGGCAATATAGGGCAAATGCAGGGCATTAGCCAGGTAGCATCCTCCCTTACCGATACTAATCTCGTCAATGTGGTTGCCGATCCAGGCCGCCTGAATATCTTTCTTTTCCAGGCCGGCATCTTCCAGGCACTCCTGGAAAGCCTCAAGCAGCAGATCTGCAGCATCATCTTCCCAGCGTTCACCAAATACCGAGCAACCCATGCCTAGAACAACAACTTTATCCCTGATTCCTTCAGCCATTTGCAGACACCTCCTTCGACGGAACCGCTTTCCAGAAATAAAAAGTAGTGTCTCTCTTCGCGTCGTAGTATTTGATGCGGAAAGAAAATTTAACCTGCATTCCGACCTGCAGCTCTTCTAATACACAGTCTGTGAAATCCATCATGCAGCGCCCGCCATCTTCAAAATCAACATTGCCGTATATGGCAGGCGGGTTAATTGAAGCAGCCAACATGTCTGATGTAAAACTGACAATTTTACCGTTTTTTCCGGATAGCGTAACCGGTTTCATGCGATCTACTGCTCCGCAATCCGGATTTACACAAACCCGCTGCGGCGGGTATTGCTGGGTTCCACATTCAAGGCAGGTAGTGCCTTCAAGGCTTAAAATGGCTTTGCGGTTTCGCCAGACCAATGACCAGCGGGTTAATCTTTCTTCTTCTCCACGCATACCGACTTCCACGGGAAGCATATCGCGCCAGGTCAGGTATTTATAGAAGTTTTCCAGTTCGCACTGATTTTTAATTGAGTCGGATACACGGTAGCGGTTTTTAAATTTATTGATCTCTTCGGTTACCTCAAAATAGACAGCGTCACATCCGTTTCCGTAGCTAACCACCAGGATTTTGTCTCCGGGTGACGCTTCTTCCAATGCTTTTGCCAGCATTAAAAGCGGATGTGCCGATCCGGTATCGCCGGCATCCATCATCAGTTCATCCTGAAGCTGTCCCGGTTCAAAGGCCATTTTCCGGTTGATGTTCTTCCGTGCACCCCCATAGTAGCAGGGGTAAATAATTTTGTTGAAGTCGGAAACTTTTAAATCATACTTGCTGCAGAAACCATCAATAACCTGCGGTATTAGACGATCGTAACCTAAGTCTCTGATCCAGCGCTCTTCCCACTGGCGATCGTATTTTGAATTTGCGCCGCGCAAATGGTCAACAAAATCACAGGCTATTGAGTATGACCCTTTATAGGCGGCTATCACATTTTTATTGCCAACCAGCACTGCCGCCCCACCATCGCCAAATACCATTTCCTGCACAGAGCTAACCCGGCCTAAACGGCAATCTGCTGCTGTTGCAATAGCGCTTCTGTCTTTTTCGAGCGCGACATACTCAAGTGCCGAAAGCAGCGCTGCGGTTCCCGATTTAACCGACCCGCCAAAATCGGCAGTTCTGAGCTCTTCACCGGCAGCGAGTGCACCGGCAACAATGTTGGCATTTTGCCGCTCTTTATATGGCGCTGTGGTTGTAGCGAAATAAAGTGCTCCCAAATCAGATGCATTAAAACCATCAAGGCACTTTAACCCGGCGGCAACTGCCATGGTTATGGCATCTTCATCATAATTGGCCACCGCTTTATCGCCGGCAGCGTTCATAATTATGGCCGGGTTAAGCCAACCCATGGCGCTGAAGATCGTCATTCTGTTCAGACGGTACCTGGGCAGATACCCGGCATAAGAACATATACCAATCATAGGCTTATTGCTCCTTTCTGTACTTATTTATTAAGCCAGACTGATGCATTGGTAAGGCAGTATTCTCCCCTTTCTTCTGTTTTACAACGCAAGATTATCTGGTCATCGCTAACCTGCCACATTTCAGTAACTATTGTTTCTCCGGGATAAACATGACGTGAAAAACGAACCTTTATCGCTTTAAACCGGGCCGGATCATCATTACAGTATTCTTTAAGCACTGCCCTGCCTGCAAAACCGAAAGTGCAAAGTCCGTGCAAAATAGGTTTTTCAAAGCCGCCCATAGCAGCAAAGCCTGGATCGGCATGCAGGGGATTGAAATCTCCTGATAGCCTGTAGAGTAGCGCCTGCTGAGGTAAAGTGGGCATTGAAACAGTTTTATCCGGTTCTCGTTCGGGTGGCTCATTTCCAGGTTCGGGGCCTCTGTCTCCCCCAAAACCGCCTTCACCTCTGATGAAGGTACTAAAGCGGTTCATGAATAGCTCTTCGCCTTTAGCATCTTTGGTCGTAACATCAATTTCAACCAAAGCACCCTTCACTTTATCGTAGATGCCGGATATCTTCGGATAAGAAATCAGCTTGCCTTCTACCGGTATCGGTTTAAACAACTCCAGGTATTGTTCACCATGCAGCAGCATTGCTAAGTTAAAATCCATTCCTTCCATACCGACTATTCCCATCAGTGCGGCAAAAGGTGGTATAACCCCAAAAGTAGGTAAAGTTTCAAGTTCGCTCTCATAAACAAACTTCAACTCTTCAGCCCTTGCTCCGGCACCAATACCGAGAGCATATAAAATAATATCTTTTGTTTCATACTTATGTTCCAATGGCGGCAGTTCTTTACCAACCAGATTTGGATCTATAGGCATCGTCATGCTCCTTTCCAGGTTTTATTGATTAAACTTCACTCATTTTCGATAGAACGGTTCCGGCCTGTTCCATGGCGGAAGAGTATTCCCTGGCACCTTCTAAAGTCATGATCTTATCTAAGTTTTCAACAATCATCTCTACTGATATTTCTTTATCGGCATTAAATACCACGCCAGGCCCTTCAACTATGGCCGCCCGGCTGAAGTAACCACCACCGGCACTGAACATTTTTGCTGTCTCGTCACACTGCTCTGAGCAGAGCCAGGCTACGATCGGGGCAACAAATTCAGGCTTCACCTTCCCGATGACATCTTCCGGCATTACTGTAAATGTAAGTCTGGTTCCGGCAGTCGGCACGATGGTGTTCGCTTTGATATTATAGCGGGCCCCTTCCTGGGCGACACAGTTCATTAGTCCGGCTATGCCCATCTTTGCCGCGCCGTAGTTGGCCTGGCCAAAATTGCCATATAAACCTGCAGCTGATGCTGTAGAGACAATTCGTCCGTAGGTCTGTTCCTTCATGTGGGCAAATGCAGCTTTAGTGCAGTAAAATGATCCGTCTAAATGAACCTCCATTATTTTTCTATAATCTTCTAATTCCATCTTAAGCAGGCTTTTATCACGAAGAATACCGGCATTGTTGACTAAGATATCAATTCTACCGTAGTTATCCATGGCGGTTTTTATGATATTTTGGGCACTGTCCCAATCGGCAACGGAATCATAGTTGGCAACTGCCTCACCCCCGGCCGCTTTAATTTCATCAACCACTTTCTGAGCCGGTGTCGCGTCAGAACCGTCACCGTCAAAAGTGCCGCCGAGATCATTAACTACTACTTTTGCGCCCCGCGCTGCCAACAGCAGCGCATAAGCTTTCCCTAATCCGCCACCCGCACCGGTTACGACAGCTACTTTTCCATCAAATCTTACTTCTTCCATGATCAAAAACCCCCTTGACAGTAATTTGTTCTTTAGTTTAAGCTATTGAATGCGTTTAATCAATATTTTTAATCCATTATATATTTTGACAATACATGATATTTGACAAGCTTTTTTAGCTTTTAATAAAGGATATATCTAAAAAGCGTATAATAGATATATAGTAGCATCCAATAACAGATGACACGGAGGATTGAAAGTGGAAATAGAGGCAACTGAAATAGTGATGCGTATTGGGGAGTTGTCAAAACGATCAAATATCAGCAAACAGTTGATTCATTATTACCTGAAAATGAACTACCTTCACCCACCGGTCTACAAAAAGGGTAACCAGGCCTTCTACGATCATAGCCATCTCGACCGACTTCACTTTCTTCAGAAATGCAATGCCGAAGCCATTCCCCTGTCGTATGCGTCAGCCATGTGGGAACGTAAAATGGGGAAGAAAGCACCTCAACGGCAAAAATACCAACCCGGGGACACTCCAGAGTCAACAACGCGTGAAATGATTATTCAGGATGCTTCGCAAATCTTCTTGCATAAGGGATACAACAACACAACAATTGCTGAAATTATGGATCGTGTTGGCATCACGAAGCCATCATTTTATTACTACTTCAAAAATAAAAAAGATCTCTATCTAACTTGTCTTGACAGCATCTTCGACGCTTTTTCCAAGCGCACTCTTGATAATATCAGGCAGGAACAAAAACCGCTGGGACGCCTTGAACAACGCTGGAAAGCAGGCCATGCCCACTCCAAAAGACTGCTAATTTCAATAAACCTGCTGAAAGAATCAATGCGCCAGGAAGATAAAGAAGAGCGTGAACGGGCCGAAGCTATCTTGCGTAAATCATGGGTTGACCCGCTAACCAGGGATCTAGAACGGGGCATTAAAGCCGGAGAAATAAGGCCGGTAGAAAGTGAAATTGTCGGTTTTGCACTTATATCCCTGCTTGACACCTTTACATACCGCGAGATACTCGATCAAAAATACGGCAGTGATGCCGTATTGGAATCGGTCTATGATTTAATTTTACACGGATTACTGAAAGATTAGCGGGCAATATTAACCGAGGTTCAGGCAGTCTTAACGGACGCAGAGGGAAAGCGGAAGCGTTAGCATGGTTCAATCTTGCGGAAGATTTCTTCTAAGGGATACCGTGGCGAGATTGACAACTGCTTTAAGCGATATTATACTAACAGTATAAACGGAGGTAATACTCTATGGCATATGTAAAAACAGCGATCTCAATCAAAGAGCCTCTTTTGCAAGAAGCAGACGCCCTGGCGCACAGGCTTAATATTCCAAGAAGCCGACTTTTTGCAATGGCTGTGGAGGACTTTATTAATCAACATCAAAACCGTCAACTATTCGACAAACTAAATGAAGTATATGCAGATCAGCTAAACATTGAGGAAAGTGCTTATCTGGCGGAGATGAAAAAAAAGCACAGGCCCATCATCGAAAAGGGGCAATAACTTGACTATAAGCCAGGGAGATCTATTTTGGATAGATTTAGGAGAACCTTCCGGTTCAGCCCCCGCTTACCGACATCCCCATGTTGTTATCCAGAACAATCTTTTCAATCGCAGCAAAATCAATACAGTGGTTGTTTGTGCCGTCACTTCCAATTTGCGGCGCGCCAAAGCGCCGGGCAATGTTTTGCTGCAAAAAGGTGAAGCCAACCTGACGATGCCCAGTGTCGTCAATGTGTCGCAAATATTCACGGTAGATAAATCTGACTGTGTCGAAAAGATCGGCAGTGTAACTTTTGATACCATGAAGGAAATCCTTTATGGTATCAACTTGTTGTTAGGGCCCAGAGATATTGATAATCTAGAATAGCCCAGGTGCCAAGGGGACGGGGTTGTTGACACATTGCATGCCTTTTACAGGTATTTACTCTTTATAACACCGGCATATATAGCTATATCGTTACAGTGCTTTGTTAGCACAGCATAAACAATTTCGGAATCAACTTTAAGGTAATCATGAACTATAACGTTGCGAAATTTTGCCATTTTGATTAGTTTATCCCTTAAATCCTCTGCGATGATATCGTTCTCTG
Source organism: uncultured Syntrophomonadaceae bacterium (assembly GCA_964456945.1). Taxonomy (GTDB): domain Bacteria; phylum Bacillota; class Dethiobacteria; order DTU022; family DTU022; genus CAYWDA01. The sequence continues at coordinate 4,564 of CAYWDA010000024.1, read as the reverse complement.
ACAACACTTTAAAGGCATCTTTATTATCCTCGGGTTCTCTATAACCTTCGTAGGAGATAATATGGTTTGCAATATCAAGGCAGGCTTCTGTTGCCATTTGCAAAGTTCTTTCAACATAGCGCCTGATCAGTTTACTATTATTAAACTTTGACCAGTCAAGATCTTTTTTTATCTCATCCAGATCAGCTAGATACTCTTCCAAAGCGGATAATCTCTGAGTTAGCACACTTTCCTCTATCATTTTGCGGTTCTCCTTTCCAACCTTTTTAAAGCCTGCTCGTGATAGATTTTATAAAAATATTTCCTGTCAAAATATTCTTTCCTCCGGGCAACTTCAAAGTCGACTCTTCTTTTAGTGTCTTTATCAAGAATCAAGATTTTATTCAGCATCATCTGATGCAAAAAATAGGTATTTGCTTTTTCAAGATCTACTACATCAACAGTAATACCGGTTATTTCTTCTAATTGAACTGCAAATTCTAGATTACTTTCAAAATTTTTTAACGGGTCAAGGCTGTTTTTGTGCAAGATCCCTAGATCTAGGTCGCTGCTTTTTCTCTCTTTCCTTTTCACATAAGAACCAAAAAGGTAAACTGCGGCCACATCTTTGTCGAGAAAATATACTTTAAGTTTATCTATCAGAGAATTCAGAGACATGACATTTCCCTTTCGTTTCTTAATTCACTAAGATAAAACCATTATAAAAAGAAAAAGCGGAAGCGTTAGCATGGTTCAATCTTGCGGAAGATTTCTTCCATGGATACCGTGGCAAAGGTGGAAGAAGAGTCGGCCATGGCGTAGGGAATGATCAGTTCATCATTATGAATAATTGCCCCGCAGGAGTAGACAACATTGGGCACATAACCCTCGCGCTCTTCTTCGTTGGGAGATAGCAGCGGTTCACGGGTCTGCCCGAGGACCCTGGTCGGGTCGTCGCGGTCGAGCAGGGTTAGCCCCAGGCAGTAGCGGCGCATCGGGCCGACCCCGTGGGTTAAGAGCAACCAGCCTTTTTCGGTTTCGATCGGAGACCCGCAATTGCCGATCTGAATAAACTGCCAGGGGAACTGCGGTTCCTGCAGCTTGTGAACATCGCGCCAGAAGTGAATATCTTCTGAGAACATGATGTAGTTGTTGACCCCGTCGATGCGGGCAACCATGGCATACTTGTTGTAGATGCGCCGGGGGAAAAGTGCCATGCCCTTGTTTTGCGCATAATCACCGTGAATAGGCAGAACTTTAAACCGGTAGAAATCGGTTGTTTCAATCAACTTGGGCATAATTGCAAAACCGCTGTAAGCGGTATAAGTGGCGTAATAGGTAACCGAACCGTCGTCGTCGGTGAACCGCACAAACCGGGCATCCTCTATCCCATTGCGTTCGGTATCTGATATGGGGTAGATCACCCGCTCGGAAATTGCCGTGTCGAGGGAAAAGTTTATTTCGTAATGTGAGTTGGCCAGCCAGTTAATATCTTTAATCACTTTTATCTGCAGCGGGTCAAGGTTGTTCTCATTGATGGCCCTGGCTATGCTGCCCTGCAGTTCGCCATAGATAAACTGATCGTTTAAATGCTCCATAACCATGCCGATTAAATCTTTCTGGATCCCCATCTCCTGCAGTTTCTCGATAAAGGTTTGCTTGTGATAAATGTGCCGGGTAACCGCCTCGGGGATATCGACCAGGTCACCGGGTTCCTTAAAGGCAAGGTTGTTGTCCCTGTCAATAATGCCGCTTCTGAACACAATAGAAGAGATGTGACCTTCACCGGTGGCCCTGAAGCTGACAATCACTCTTTTTTCGTCTTCGCCGAGTGCAGTTTGATCGGGATCCTCCACAATTGAAGGGTTGAAAAAGGCGGCTGCCTCGATCGAGTACTCCATGGTGAAGTAAGCGCCTAGCAGCATTTTTGTTTCCATGGTCAGTTCGTGGGGGTCAACCCCAATTTGTTCAATTATGTGTTGAATGTTTCCGAAGTGAGATTCAAAAATACGGGTAATATTGCGGTGTCGCTGGGAAAAATTAGTTAAAATCTGGTTCAGGGTGAACCTGGTATCCTGTTCCGGCAGCGCTAAAATATTCCTGATGATGCTGGGCGCCCGCTGATCGCCACCCGGCATAAAGAAGCGGGCAATCACTCTCTTGGAATCGGGATAAAAGCGAATATCCTTGCGTGTCACATTAAAAGCCAAGTTTTTTAACACCTGCCCCTGGTATGATTTGATTACTTCCAGGCCATATCAGCCAGTTCCAGTGCATCGAGGTAGCAGAGCATGGCCTGAACCGGCTCGAGTTGATAGTCGTTAATTGCTATAGTCAAAGCTTGATCAAAATTCCCCTTTTCATAGAGCAGAACAAGATTAAGTAACTTTCCGTAATCTCCTTCTTCACCGCGCAGGGCCTGCTTGACCTCTTCGGTCAGGGGTAGATCTGTCAGCACTTCTTCCATCGGCTGACCAAGAAATACATCCAATAGCGAAAAAAGGCCGGTCAGAAACAGCTCGGCGCTTCGGTCTTTTAGCCTCGATCTCTGGGCCATCATTTCGCAAAACTTGGCCCGGGAAACGGCAACGACAATCAGTTCATCAGGCTTATCATAACCCACATTGCGCAGGGCCACCAACGAAACCCACTTGACCAACTCCTTTTGACCGAGCAGAGCAACGGCCTGGCGGATAGAACTGATCGGAAAGCGCATAGCAAAGGCCGGGGAATTTATAAAACGCAACAGCTTGTAAGATAAAGAAGGATCCTGGCTGATAATTTTCTCCATCCGGTCCATGTCTATTTCGGGCTTGTAAACCTCTTGCATTAAACGCAGGTTTTGCATCTTGGTCGTTGAGAGTTCTCTGCCTTTAATAACTACCGGCTCGCAAAAAAAGTAACCCTGGCAATAATCAAAACCATACTCCATGGCGGTTTCGAAATCGCGGACTGTTTCAACTTTCTTGGCCAGCAGCTTTTTCCCGCTCTCTTTTAAGAAGGCGGCAACCTGACCCCGCTCTGCAGCACCTGTAGTCTGAAAATTGACTTTAACTATATCGACAAAAGCCAGAAGTTCTCCGCCTTTTAAACGCTGATCAAAACCGTCAAGTACCAGGGTGTAACCCTCTTTGTGCAAATGGCGGCAGGCATCAATCATCTGCCGGTCGGGTTCCGTATCCAAGGTAATTTCTATCGCGACCTGCTCTTTCGGCAGCAAAAAAGCTGTTTCGTCGATTATCAGCTTCCAGCTAAATTTAATGAAGATTCTTTTGCCCCTGGCTACTTTTTCTAAACCGAAATCTAAGAGGGCACTGGAGATTACTTCGGTGGTGGCCCGGATGCCGTCCTGTTCGGGGTTGTAGTTTTCTTCGCCCGCCCGGTAGAGCAGTTCGTAGGCAATTACTTTTTGCCTGCGGTCAAAAATTGGCTGCCTGGCCAGGTAAACATTCACGCGAATACCTCCTTAAAGATAGATGCCGGAAGCTAGCGACAACACCCGTATTCATGTGTGCCACTGCTTACCAGCCCACTTTTGGTGCACTACGGTATGTTTCGCGAAAAATGGTAAAATTCCTTTTTTATAGAAAATGCGAGCTGCCGGGCCAAGTTGGGGTCACCATGTTACCTCTCATCTGGTATGCGGCAGCTAAATGGTATCTATACTTGAGTAAGATTATACGGGGAAAAGAAAAGTGATAATTATAGACCTGACCGCATGTGTTCCTTCATTTGTTCTTGAAATCGTGTGCAACTATAGACAATTGCACATAGTTTGCATTATAATAATATTAACACTAAGATATAAAGGAGTGTGACATATGGCTACTACAAATATAACCGTTCGTATGGACGAGGACTTAAAAAAACAATTTAACGATCTTTGTGGTGAAATCGGGCTTTCTATGGGCAGCGCTTTTACTATTTTTGCCAAAACAGTTGTAAGGGAAAGACGTATCCCATTTGAGTTGTCCGCTCCCACACCTAACAAGGAAACCATTGCAGCTATGCTTGAAGCAGAAAAGTTAAGCCGTGACCCGAACTCAAAACGGTATAACAGCTTCCAAGAAGCTTTTGAGGATGTTATGGCTGATGAACAAGTATAGCCTTGTTTTATCAGGCGGTTTCAAAAGAGATTTAAAGCTTGCTGTTAAAAGAAAGTGTGACATTTCAAAGCTTGAGGAAGTGGTTGAGCTATTGCTCTCTGGCGAACCACTGCCGGAAAAGTACCAAGACCATAAGCTTACCGGCAATTGGGCAGGACACAGGGAGTGTCATATTGAGCCGGACTGGTTGCTCGTCTACTACATTGAAAATGATGTGCTAACCCTCACGCTTACCCGAACAGGAACTCATAGCGATTTGTTTTGAAAAGATGCGCATTACTTCTTTAATCAAAAGATCCAGGAAATGACAAAGGGCAAAGAAGACATAGCTGAGATACCACGAAATCAACGCTTTGTTGGCAGGCAAAGCCTGGAAGATCCTATACAACAGTGAGTAAGATTATACGGGGGAAAGAAAAGTGATAATTCAAGACTTGACCTTATGTAAGTATGTTAGGCGCAATGCTCAATTTATATGA
>CAYWDA010000023.1:0-2841 GCA_964456945.1 uncultured Syntrophomonadaceae bacterium | reverse complement strand
CAGCTTGCGGTAAGTGAATTTTTAGGTGAAACATTCAGCGCTGCCATTATACCGACCATTAACTCCATGCTTGGGATGGGTATCATCTTTATCCCGGGGATGATGGCTGGTCAACTGCTGGCCGGAGCATCACCCCTTGGTGCCATTAAATACCAGATTGTAATCATGATGGGCATCCTCGGCAGTGTAGCTCTTGCCGTTTATCTGATCATCCAACTGGGCTACCGTACTTTCTTTAATGACAGAGCGCAGCTGCTCAATAAGGTCGATTAATTAATCTGAGCCGAGAATCATGTGTGTCTGCATAAAGCGCATCATATCGGTTCTGCTTAAAAGACCAACCAGGTCGCCATTTTCCATCACCAGAGCCCGGCCTGAGTTAAGGGCGGCCATTTTCAGCATAACTTCAGCGGCGTCAGCATCCGGTTTTAAGACCATCGCATCTTTCAGCGGGGTCAGAATACGGGAGACTTTGGTCTCAGGCCATTTTTCCCGCGGAACCTCTTTCATATTTTGCAGGGTAACAATCCCGTGGGTCGTTGATCCGTAAACCACAGGGAAAGCACCATATTTATAATGCAGAAAACACTCGGCCAGCTCATCCAGGGAATCGTCGGGAGAAACTGTTTGTAGTTCTCTGCTCATAAGTTCCGAAACTTTCATCCCGGCAAAGGTCTCTTTGAAGACCAGTTGTGAATAACTTGACTGTCCTGCCTGATTAATCATCCAGCCGATAAAGATCAGCCACAGTCCCCACAGGTTGCCCTGGAAAAAAATCTGCATGAACCCGATGCCCATTGCGACGAATGACAGGATGCTACCCAGACCAACGGCTGTACGTGTTGCTTTAAGCATATTCTTGCTGAAATACCAGACAGCTGAGCGAAAGAGGCGGCCCCCGTCGAGAGGGAATGCCGGGATCAAGTTGAAGATGGCCATAATCAAATTTAAGCGGGCAACGAAAAAAACTGACTCGCTTATAATTTGGCCCGGGGTTAATACAAGATAATATACAGCGCCAAAAAGCAAGGCAATGGCCAGGCTGGTCAGCGGCCCGGCAGCGGTAACCTTGAATTCTGTGGCGGGGTTAGTCGGTTCTGCTTCCATCTGGGCGACGCCGCCAAAGATGAAGAGGGTAATTTTTTTAATCGGAATCCCTTCTTTGATGGCGACTAATGAGTGCCCGAATTCATGGGTTAAAACCGAGGCAAAAACGACCAGGGTTGTGATAATGCCTGCAACCCAGTATGTTTCAGAGCTGAAACCTTCGGCTGCAGTTGGAAGGTAGCCCTGGGCCAGAGTAATGCTGAATAAAAAGAATACCAGCAGCCAACTGGCGTGAATTTCTACCGGGATTCCCTTGATTTGCATTAAGCGAAAAGAACTGTTCATAGCAGGTTAAGCCCCTTTCCAGGCAGATATAATACTTTCGGTAACAAGAATCTGAATTAAGTTTTCAGAATGAAAAGCAGTTTTAGTTTATAATATGATAAGTTGTTTATTAGCTTTTTGTACTTAGATTCCTGCCTCAGGCTAAACTTGAATTGTAAAGGTGGTGAATTCTTCTACTAATGGCACCCAGAAAGGTAGCATTCTTTATAGCCCTTGATCTGGCAGCGCTTATTGCTGTTTTACTGGTGCTGGTCTACTTTGGTATGAGTCATCTGCTCTTGCTTCTAATGGGCTTAGGTTTTCTGCTACTGACTTTCTATGATTTACGCAGTGGTAATCTTTCAGCTTTATTTTCAGATCTTTTAGGTTTTTCCGATCCGGTTGAGCTGGGCAGTTTGAGATGGCTGCCGGTTGTTTTATCTACCTTGCTTTTAATCTTAAGCCTACCCGTATTTATAGAATATGGTTTTGTTAACGATGCTCAGCGTTGGGCAATGCAGAATGGGCAGTTTGCCCGTGTGGCCGTACCAGCGATAGCCGGTGGTATGGTTGTGATTGCCATTGCAGTATGGACGGTTTTCGCCGGCAGTAAGAAAAAATAGATTGCAGCTTAAACGCTATGGCCATTCAGCTTGAAGCGCGGTGGTTGCTTCCAGGCGAACTTCCGGCTCGGGGTCGTTTTGACGAGATTTTTCTAAAGCGAATTGTGCTCTATGGCCCCCAATGCGCCCGAGAGCCCAGGCAGCATGAAGCCTGATTAGCGGCCGTGGATCATTCTCCAGTAAGCGGGCAAGCGGGCAAAGGGCAGAGGGGTCTCTGCTATTACCGAGCGCAATTACAACGTTGCGCTGCAGGGTGGTTTTGCCCCGCCATCCGGCCGAAGTTAAGCGGATCGTCTGGTCAAACTCACTGCCGGTAAGTTTCAGCAGCGGTAATAGCAGCGGTTCTGCGGGGAAAAGAGGAAATGTGAACTCAGGTAGTGTAGAATATTTCGCACCTGCATTAGCGGGGCAGCCATCCTGGCAGCTGTCACAACCGTAGATACGTCTGCCAAGCAGAGAACGCATCTCCCTGGGGAAAACTCCGCCAGCCTGGGTCAGATAAGAGAGGCAGCGGTAGGAGTTTAGAATAAATGGCTCAATCAGCGCATTCGTTGGGCAGGCTTCGCGGCACCGTCCGCAGTTGCGGCAGTAATTTTCAACAGGAGCAGCCGGTTCCATTTCCTGATCAACAAGTATAGTACAGAGAGCCGTGTAAGAACCAAAACGCCGGTTGACCAGGGCGCAGTTCTCCCCGATCCAGCCCAGGCCTGAATTGAGAGCCAGCTCTCTTTCAACCAGTGGACTGCGATCTGATAAGATTTTGCAGTTAAACAACACTTTAGTTTCGCGCCTGATCAATTCCACAATTTGCCGGGCTTTGTCTTCAGCGACACGGTGGTAATCAGTG
>CAYWDA010000022.1:0-4308 GCA_964456945.1 uncultured Syntrophomonadaceae bacterium | reverse complement strand
CAATTGTTTTGACCTCCGGTTTTGCCGAGGTTGGTGAAGCAGGGCGCCTGATCCAGGCGGAAATGAAACTACTATCTGAAGAAAGCGGTATGCGTATTTTAGGACCTAATTGCCTCGGAATTCTTAATTATTACAATGGCTGTATGGCCAGTTTTTTCTATAACCAGGAAAAAACCGATCTTGTTCATCCTGAAAAGCTTTCTTTCATCACTCAGAGTGGTGGTCTCGGTGGAATTATATATCAAATGGTCACCCAACTTTCTATCGGCTTTAATTACTTTGTCAGCACCGGGAACGAAGCCGATGTTTCGTTTGCTGAAATACTTAATTACTTTGCCAGCCGTGATGAAGTGTCAATGGTCGCTGGATACATGGAAGGATTACAGGGTGATGGGCGCCTTTTTATTGATGCCTGCCGCAAAGCGCTTGCAAAAGAAAAATTGGTGATTATGCTCAAGGTGGGGCGTACCGCAAGTGGCGCTGCAGCTGCCGCTTCGCACACCGGTGCGCTGGTCGGTTCCGATGCTGTCTATGATGCTGTTTTCCGCCAATTTGGTGTGCCACGGGCGGATGATGTTGAACAGATGAATGCTCTGATAACTCTTTATGCCACCGGGCGTCTTCCGGCCGGCAAGAAAATGGCAATTATTACTATTTCAGGCGGCAGTGGAGTAGTGGTTGCCGATAAATGCCCTGAATACGGCATAGAAGTGGTCAGTCTCACCGAAAAGACCCAGGTCGCCCTGCGGGAATTCGTGCCCAGCTTTGGTGCTGTCGGCAACCCTGTTGATTTAACTTCGCAGTTGTTCGTTGATACCGAACTTTTTCAGAGGGCGCTGCTCCTGGTGATGCAGGATCCGGATATTGATCTAGGTGGTTTTTTCTATAACCTTGAAATGCCTGACCCGGAAGCCAGCCGAAAAATTATTGAGGTCTATAATCAAGTTGAGAAGCCGCTGGTCGTATTTACCTGGCCTACCGGCCAGGATTATGCGATGGAGGCTAAAAAGAAACTTGTCCAGGCCGGGGTTCCGGTAATTGAAAATATTCCGAGCGGATTATGGGCAATCAGTTCCCTGGCCGATTGGGTCAAGAAGACAAAAGAGCCGCATGTTTATCCAGCCTTTAACCCGGGTAAAGAACGGGACGGCGCCCTTAAGTTGCTTGCCGATTATTCCACTGAGTCGGGAAGCGCTCTGACTGAGTGGCGGTCTAAACATTTGCTTAAAACTTACGGCATCCCCGTGACCAGGGAGATTCTTGCGGCCAACCCGGCTGAGGCAATTGAAGCGGCTGCAGAGATCGGTTATCCGGTGGCTCTTAAAATAATGTCTCCGGACCTGTTGCATAAAACAGATGTCGGTGGGGTTGTTCTCAATATCAACGGTCCTGAGGGGGTAGAGGCAGCTTTCATAAAAATAATGGAACAATCCCGTATCAGTAAACCCGACGCCCTGATAGAAGGGGTGCTTGTTCAGAAGATGCTCAAACCTGGTTTAGAGGTTATTGTTGGAATTAAGCAAGATCCGGTATTTGGGCCTGCAGTTGTTGTCGGGCTCGGAGGAATTTTTGTCGAGGTCTTAAAAGATGCTGCGACAAGGATTGCGCCGCTGCGTGAAAAAGATGCCTGGGAGATGCTCAGCGAGCTTAAGGGCAAAGCCCTGTTTGAAGGGGTGCGTGGTCAGCAACCCCGTGATACAGAAGCATTGGTATCGATCTTGTTAAAAGTATCCCGCATGGCAGTTGAGCTTGACGGTTTAATCGGGGAGATGGATCTTAATCCGTTGATCGTTTATGAAAAGGGAGCAGGGGCAGTTGCTGCTGATGCCTTGATCATCAGGAATGCTTAGTATGGTATAATTGTTTTCGGGAGAATAATAATGCCGAAACTGAGACTAAAAATTGCTGACTATCTGATAGTAGGGTCTATATTAGCCTGGGGTATTGCCGGGTTCTGGTTTAATGTACAGGGAGTAGATGCGGCAGAACAGAAGTATGCCACTATCTATGTAGAGAACAAGAAGGTTGCAGAGATTTCACTTGCTCCCGGCGACCGGTTCACCCACACTTTTCAGTTCGGAGAAAATGGCGAATCTAGTGCTGTACTCGAAATAGAAAGTGGGCGGATCAGGATGATGCCGCTCGACGAAGGGCTTTGCCCGAAGGCAATCTGTTCCCATACCGGTTGGATTGAATATAGCTACGAAAGTATCGTCTGTCTGCCAAACCAGATTATGATTGTATTCAACGAACCATCTGCCGGCGAGGATGAGGGTATTGACGGTGTAACCTTTTAACCGGTCGGTTTACCTTCCTTTCAACCAATCATAGCAGTTGACAAAGAAATTAAAGGTCTATATAATTACGTTAGTTTTTTTGGGGTGTTATTTATGCGTATCTACCTGCCTGAAGTCAGGATGAAAACCGGCGAAGCGGTCGAATACCGCTTCGAGGAAGATTTGTCTTCCTGCTTTGATGATTTTCCCGAGGGTGGTACCCTTAAAGTTCAGATTGCCGTCTCTTACAGCGGGGATAATGTGATCATCCGCGGTAACCTTGAAGCAGCAGTTGAAACTACCTGTTCAAGGTGTTTGGAGCCTTTTACGCACCATTTTAAGACAGACTTTCGTGATGCGTTTACAGTTTTAAGGGTAGCACCGGTTGACGATGCCCCGGATACGCTGGCTGCCGAAGCAGCCAACTCGCTGACCGTGACCGGAGATTACCTTTATCTAAATGAATATATCCGCCAGCTGATTATCCTGGCACAGGAATACAGCCCACTCTGTAAGCCTGAATGCAAGGGCATATGTGCCGGGTGCGGGGCTGATTTGAATCAGACAGCCTGCCGATGTGGTGATGATGATCGTTTAATTGATGTGCGATTACTAAAACTAAAAGAGCTGAATTCCGGCAGCTAAGTTAAATAAGGAGGCGTTATAGTGGCTGTTCCAAAGCGCAAGACTTCCAAGTCAAAAAGGAATATGCGGCGGGCCCAGAATAAACTTACGGTTCCCCTGCTCGTTCCTTGCCCGCACTGCCATGAACTGAAGCCCTCTCACAGGGTTTGTTTAAATTGCGGTTACTACAAAGATCGTGAAGTTTTAAAAGTGAACTAATTTAAAGTTTAAAGAACGCCCCTTTTGCCATGGCAATAAGGGGCGTTCTTTATCCGTTTCCGACTGCAGTATAGGGGAAGTGATCATTTTGACTGTAAGAGTGGCGGTTGACGCAATGGGCGGGGACCATGCGCCTGGAGAAATAATCAGCGGGGCGCTGTCCGCGCTTTCTTATTTAAAAGACCTGCACCTGATTCTGGTTGGGCAGCAAAAGGTAATCGAAAAAACTCTGGCCGGTTTCACTTACCCGCAGCAGCAGGTCGAAATATGTCACGCTGAAGAAGTTATTCAGTGTGATGATGATCCCGGTTTGTCGATCAGGGGAAAAAAAGAATCGTCTATGGTAAAAGCGCTTAAGATGGTGCGCAGCGGTGAAGCTGATGCAGTTCTCAGCGCCGGTAATACCGGGGCGCTGATGGCTGGCGGGGTGCTTTTTCTTGGCCGGTTGAGCGGTATCAGTCGTCCGGCCCTGCTTACGCCAATGCCCAGTTTTAGCGGCAGACCGGTATTATTTCTGGATATTGGGGCGAACATGGATGCACGCCCCGAGCAGCTTTTGCAGTATGCTTTTATGGGACGCATTTACGCTCAACAGATTCTTGATTATCCTGAACCGCGCCTGGCTCTTTTGAATGTCGGGGCTGAACCGAATAAAGGTAACAACCAGGTAAGAAAAGCCTACGCGCTTTTTAAAAAGCATGTGCCCGGCTTCTGTGGTAATATTGAAGGAAATGAGGCTTTCTATAATGTTGCCGATGTAGTTATCTGCGATGGTTTTGTCGGTAACATTTTTCTTAAGACTACCGAAGGACTTTCAAGAGCGATTCTTAGTTATTTCCGGCAGGAAGTGCCGCATAAACTGAGCTACAAAATCGGCGCCGCCCTGCTGCAGCCGGTTTTCCTCGGGCTGCGTGAAAAAATTGATTCATCCGGTTATGGTGGGGCGCCTCTTTTGGGTGTAAATGGGTTGTGCATCAAATGCCACGGCTCATCGAAAGCAAGATCAATAGAGAAAGCCCTGTTAATTCAGGCCTACCCATTTGTGCGTAAAAACGTGACCAGGCAACTGCAGGTTGCTCTTGAGGAACTGGCCGGTGAAATCGGGGCAGCCGGGGAGGACCTTGATTGTGAATAGGCCGATCAGGGCAGTTATTATTGGAACCGGAATGGCAGTGCCTGAACAAACTTG
>CAYWDA010000021.1:0-2663 GCA_964456945.1 uncultured Syntrophomonadaceae bacterium | reverse complement strand
GAAAGCAGGAGGCGCAAATGATCTTTGCCGATTTAATGTTAAGCGCGGCGGAAATAATCGATGAAGTTTTTTCTGGCGGCAGGTTGATTATAGGGTTTGGGGGCGGGTAGATCGAGATCTTGGTTGGCGAGCAACTGACCGGGCCTGGTGACCAGATAAAGTTCGGCAGAGCCAGGGCCTTCTATTTCTTCAAGAATTGCAGTGGCTTTATCTAAGGTTAACAGGCGCGAGGCGGCATTGTGGGCATCGGTGGAGAAGAAGTGAGCCAGGTTGGCAGCAAGCATGTTAAGGGCTGTTTTAAGCGCTTCTGGGCCCAACCAACCGACAAGGGCACCCCAGGTAACCTGGAAGAGCGCACCGGCTTCGTAGAGGCGGTAGATTAGCTGCAGGTCTTGTTGTAATACAATTACCCGCTCGGGGTGAGGAATAATCGGACGGTAGCCATGGGCAACCAGGTTGCGCAGCAGTTGCTCGGTGTAGGGCGGCAGCGGCTGGAGCATGGGCAGTTCTAAGAGCAGGTAGCGGGTCTGGTTTAGGGTCAATATTTCACCCTGCTGCAGGCGTTCCAGGGTTAATGGCTCGATATGCTGCTCGGCGCCCGGAAGTAGTTTTAGGGGTATTTTAAGGTGATCAAGTTCAGCCTGCAGCTCGGCCAGGCGCTCCTGGATCAGGGCAGGCGCTGGTTTGCCTTCACAGCTGTGCGGGGTAACTACTACAGTGCTGTAGCCTGCAGCAACCAGGGCACGGGCCAGCATAACCGCTTCATTCAGGGTGCGCGGGCCGTCATCGATAGCATGCAGCATGTGGTTATGGAAATCAACGTAGTTGTTCATTTGCATTATTTGTATTTAATGGCGAATTCTTCGCCTCTGACCATGGGGCCTACGGCGTTGTAGGGGGTGAGGTCTAAAGTTTGATCGTAGAGATTGCGGCGGGATAGCATTTTCTGTCGCTGTTTTTTGCGTCGTTCGCGTTTCGGTTTGCGATCCGGATGACCCATATTAACCACCTCTTTTAAGTGTTACTTACATTTTAACGCATTGAGGTTTCACGTCAAGGGCCGGCAACTACCAGTGATCGGTGGTTGCCTTTACTGTGTAAATTAGTCGTTTAGCTCTTTAAACAGTTCGCTTGCACTATTAAAGCCTTTTATTTTAGGATCTCGACTGATTGTTTCAGCTTCTTTCATTGCAGCGATTGTTTTAGCGTTGGGAACAGTGAGCGATTGAAGGCGGCTTAGGATACGGGGGGCTGATTTGGTGATGTCGCCGGCGCCCATGGTGATGATTAGATCGCCGGGGCGGGCTGTGATGGCGGCCTGTTCTTCGAGGGTAGTGATGTTGTCGCTTTGGATGACCTTAACACCACTGGAATGGCGAATGCGGTCGGCTAAGGCGGCAGCGGTTGCACCGGGAATGGGTGCTTCACCGGCAGAGTAGACGCTGTGTAATAAAATGAGATCAGCGTCGGTGAAGGCACGGGCAAACTCTTCAATGAAGCTGGCCGTGCGGGTATAGCGGTGCGGTTGGAAGAGGCAGATTATTCTTGCGCCAGTTGTGGCGCGGGCAGCGCGCAGGGTGGCGCGAACTTCGGTGGGGTGGTGGGCGTAATCGTCGACCACGGTTATGCCTGCTGCGGTGCCGATAATTTCGAAACGGCGGCCGACGCCGTGAAAAGTGGCGAGCGCTGCTGCACTGGTGGGCAGGTCAAGACCCAGTTCAGCGGCAAGGGCCAGGGCACCTATAGCGTTACTGATATTGTGGAGGCCGGGCACACCAAGGGTGATCCCTAAGGCGATGATTTGACCGCGCTTGAAAAGATCAAAGGTTGAGCTGTAGCCTGCCATTTTGATGTTAGCTGCGTAGTAGTCAGGCTTTGGGCACCCTGCGGCAGATGTTGCCGGGGTGTTAACGGCTTCAGCATAGTAGACCAGGTTACAGCTCAGGTTTGAGCTTAAAGCACAGAGCTGCGCGTCAGCGGCACAGAGCAAGGCAGTGCCTTCAGGCGGCAGGTGTGACAGAAATGTGCCGTAGGCCTCAACAAGGCTGTTGTAGTCGTTGTTGTAGTGTTCAAGGTGATCTGGTTCCATACCGGTGACAAGTGCAACCCGGGGGTAATAGCGGGTGAAGGAACTGTCACTCTCATCGGCTTCGGCAACCAGGTAGCGGCTGCTGCCGAGACGGGCGTTGCTGCCATAGGCGGGCAGAACCCCACCGATGATCACGGTTGGGTCGAGGCCACCTGCTTCGAGCAACAGGCCTGCCATGGCGGTGGTGGTGGTCTTGCCGTGTGCACCGGCTATGGCAATGCCATGGGAATTGTTTAAAAGGGCTGCCAAGAGTTCAGAGCGGTGCCAGAGATGCAGGCCGCGCTGCCTGGCGGCGAGCAATTCAGGGTTGTTGGCTGGTACGGCAGTTGAGTAAACTACCAGGTCAGCAGCGCCGAGATTCGCAGCGCTGTGGCCAAATTGAATCGTCGCGCCCTGTGCTGAAAGACTTTCGGTGAGCGGCGATTCTTTAAGATCGGACCCGCTGACCTGAAAACCTTTTTGCAGCAAAATCTGAGCGAGCGCGCTCATTCCATAGCCGCCAATACCAATGAAGTGAACCTGTTTTGTGTTTGCGGGAAGAGGCAAGAATTTCTCCTTTTTGTCTTAAATGGTC
>CAYWDA010000020.1:0-7581 GCA_964456945.1 uncultured Syntrophomonadaceae bacterium | reverse complement strand
TATGTCCTTGAAAAAATGGTTGAAGGCGGGTTTAATCTTGGTGGGGAACAATCCGGGCATATAATTTTCTCCGATCATGCTACAACCGGCGACGGTCTGCTTACCGCCCTGCAGTTGTTGAAGGTCGTCCAACAGGCTGATCAGCCGCTTTCCGAACTGGCGGCACATCTGGAAAGGCTGCCGCAAGTGCTGGTAAACCAGAAGGTAGGTACTAAGAATGGCTGGGCCGAAAACCCGCGAATTACCGCGGCCATCGATCAGATCAAAGGAGAACTCGGCCGCTATGGTCGCATCCTGGTTCGTCCTTCGGGCACCGAACCGAAAATCAGAGTTATGATCGAAGCTCCTTTGCCGGTAGAAAAACTTAATGAATATGCTCATTCCCTGGCCGATCTGATTGCCAGTGAACAATCTTAGCTGGCAGTTGTTCAGGGTTGACATTAAGCGCTCTAAACACTATAGTTTCTGAAGCTTAATAATTTTGGTATGGTGTTATAACCAGCTACCTGAATAAACGGGGGTTTTATTATGTGCGGTATTGTGGGCTATGCAGGAACAAAAGAAGCGAGCGCCGTTTTGATTGACGGCTTAAAAAAACTGGAATACCGCGGTTACGATTCAGCCGGAATTGCCCTGCAGCAGGGAGATCAACTGGTAGTCAGCAAAGCAGCCGGTTCTGTCGCTGACCTGGAAACAGTAATCGGCGACCGCTATAAAGATCTTACAGTTGGTATCGGGCATACCCGCTGGGCTACCCATGGCCGGCCAACTGATGAAAATGCTCATCCGCATAGCAGCTGCTGTGAAGAGATTGCCATCGTGCATAATGGAATTATTGAAAATTACCAGCCTTTGCGCCAGTGGCTGATTGACGAGGCCGGGCATAGCTTTCGCTCAGAAACTGATACAGAGGTGCTGGCCCACCTTGTTGAAGAATATTATGAAGGAGACCTGCTCGGGGCTGTGCGCAAAGCGGTTGCCCGTGTTGAGGGCTCCTATGCCCTGGTAGCGCTAACTTCACGTGAACCGGGGCGTATTGTATGTGCCCGCCAGGATAGCCCTCTGATTATCGGTCTTGGCGAAGGAGAAAACCTTATTGCCTCCGATATCCCGGCTCTGCTCGCTCACACCCGCAACACCAAGGTTCTTGAAGATGGCGAATTTGCTTCGGTTACTGCAGAAAGCGTAGAAATATTTAATGCTGCCGGTGAGTCAATTGAAAAAGAGCTATTTATTATAACCTGGGATATTGAGGCGGCCGAAAAAGGCGGTTATGAGCATTTTATGCTCAAAGAAATTATGGAACAACCCGCTGCAGTTAAAGAAACTATGCGTCAGCGAATCGACACCGTTGCGGGCAGGGTTAATTTGAGTGAACTTGATTTTATGGCAGAAGAGCTCATCGCCCTGGATAAAATCTATATAATAGCCTGCGGCACCGCTTATCACGCCGGCCTGCTCGGTAAAGCAGTAATTGAAAGAATAGCCGGTGTTCCGGTTGAAGTGGAAGTGGCCTCAGAATTTCGTTATCGCAACCCCATCTTAAAAGAAAACCAGCTGGCTATAGTAATCAGCCAGTCAGGTGAAACCGCAGACACCCTGGCTGCGCTGCGTCTCGCCCGTCAGAGCGGGCTTAAGGTTATGGCCATTACCAACGTTGTCGGCAGCTCTGTATCCCGTGAAGCGGACCAGGTCCTTTATACCTGGGCCGGCCCGGAAATAGCTGTCGCCTCGACGAAAGCCTACCTGACCCAGCTTATTGCCCTTTACCTTTTTGCTTTGTACCTGGGGGAATTGAGGGGCAGTGTTGATGCCAAACTTGCCGCTGAACTGGTTGACGGTTTAAAGAGCCTGCCAGGGCACCTGCATACGATTCTTGCTGAAGAAAGCCTGTCCAGACTGCGCGCCTACTGCGATCACCTTGCCAGGTGGGATAGCGCCTTTTTTGTCGGCCGCAACATTGATTATCCGGTAGCAATGGAGGGTGCGCTGAAACTGAAAGAGATTTCATATATTCATGCAGAGGCTTACCCCGCCGGTGAACTGAAACACGGGCCCCTGGCCCTGATTGTCGAAGGAATCCCTGTTATTGCCCTGGCCACCCAGAAAGCAGTTCTGGATAAAACCTTAAGCAACATCCAGGAAGTAAACGCCCGTGGCGGCGCAGTTTTCGCTATTACCATGGCCGGTTTTGATGATGTTGCCAGGCAGGTCGAGCATGTTTTTTACCTGCCCCCGGTTCATGAAATTCTTGCCCCTGTTTTAGGGGCAGTTCCGACCCAGCTCATTGCTTACTATGCCGCTCTCGCCCGCGGCAGCTCAGTTGATAAACCGCGAAACCTGGCGAAAAGTGTGACAGTAGAGTAAGCGAGTGAAAGACGATCTACTGCATTCAATTTACCATCGGCTCCACATTTGATTTATGGCTGGGAGAGATAGAGCAATGCTCTTAAAGGCAGAACGGATTCTAATAGTAGCCTACGGAAAAAAACTTGCTGCTGCCAGGCTGGTTACCGGCACAAGCGGAAACCTAAGTATTTTCAACAAAGCAGAAAAACTAATGGTTATCAGTCCCAGCGGCGTGGATTATCAACTGATGGAGCCTGAAGATGTGGTGGTTATGAACCTGCAGCAAAAGATAGTTGACGGAAAACGCAAGCCGTCCAGCGAATACCGCCTGCATGGTATTTTTTATGAAAAAAGAGAAGATGTCGGGGCTGTTGTACACACGCATTCTCCGTTCGCAACTACAATAGCCTGTTTAAACCGTGATCTGCCGGCAGTTCATTACACGATTGCCTATGCCGGCAGCAAAGTTGTTTGTGCCCCTTATGCTACTTTTGGAACCGATCAGCTGGCAGAAAACGCTTTCCTGGCCATGGAAAACAGAAATGCAACCCTGCTGGCTAATCACGGCCTTGTCGCTGTAGGGTCGGATCTAGCCGCAGCCTTTAGTACAGCGCTGGAAATTGAATACGTGGCTGAACTCTATTACCGGGCGTCATCGATCGGCGAACCAATTATTGTTGATGATCGCGAAATGAATAATGTAATGGAAAGATTTAATAATTACGGCCAGAATAGTAAAGAATAATCGATAGCCGGACTAACTCCGGTAATGGTGAGGGAAGATTGATTGGTTAAAATCATTAACAGGGCGCGACAGGCGTGCCTGAGTATAGCTCATAATAGTAGCGGGAGCGTTCGACTACATACGATCGCCTGGCTGCTTTTTCTTGTCTGTGGTATTATCTACCTGGTTGCATCTATTCGCGATGGTGATCCGCTAATGATCATGGGCAGCGCCTGCTTTGTTGTTGCAGTAATATTATTCCTTTTCCTTAATCGTGAACGTTGATCTTATCCCGGCAAAGTTGGTGCGCAGGCAGTTGACCCCCAAAAGGATACTGAAAAGCCTCAATGTTGTTCTCACGATCGGCATTATCTACAGTATTGCGACGCAAATGGCGATTATTTTGGTCCCGCTTTTCGCCGGTTGGCTCCATCTTAATGATCGACAAATACAAGCAACCCCGGGTGGTTATCATTGGAAAACTACATTGTAACCTACAAAGATCATACAATACCTTTTGCATTGATCAGAAAAAAAGTTAAGAATATTAATCTTAAAGTCCGCCAGGATCAAACCGTGGTGGTTTCCGCAAACAACGCGGTGCCCTATCACTCAATCGAGAAGTTTGTTACTCAGAAGGCGCCCTGGATCCTAAAAAACCTTGAACACTTTGCCGCTATGGATAAAGTTGATCAGGTAAGGGACTATGCGAGTGGTGAAACACTTTACTACCTGGGAGACCCATACCGTCTGCAAGTGCTGCCAGCCGAGAAAAAACCGCGTGTTCTTTTTGAACATGGTCAGATCTACCTGATTGTAAAAGAAATAAGTGATAAGACCGCTAAGGAAAAACTGATCAAGTCTTGGTACCGGGAGCAGGCGGAGATAATATTTAAAAAGTCCCTTGCCAGAATCCACCCTCTTGTTGCAGGTTATGGAATTGCAGAACCGTTACTGACAATCAGATATATGAAAACCAGGTGGGGTTCCTGCTCCTGGAAAAAAGGCAAAATTACTTTAAGTACAGAGCTGTTAAAGACTGCTGAAAGTTGCATCGATTATGTGGTGCTGCATGAACTGGCCCATTTTTTACATCACAAGCACGATGTTAATTTTTATAATTTCCTATCCGCAGTCATGCCCGACTGGAAGGAACGAAGAGTAACCCTGAAGAATTTGGCAAAAGAGATTATCAATCGTTAATTGTTGACACTCAAGTGAGCTTATAATACGATTTTGCAGGAATAGTAATTTGATGATTGGAAGGTATAAATATTATGAAAGCAGAAAAGGCGCGCCGTCTGCAGATGGCTGAACAATACCAGAGCCGCATTAATATTGCTGTTGATTATATTGAGCAAAATTTAACGCGGGACTTTACCCTGGATGAGATTGCAAACGTAGCGGGGTTTTCCAAGTATCATTTCCACCGTATATTTTATTCCTTCGTTGGGGAAACGCTCTTTCAGTTTATCCAGCGGCTGCGTCTGGAAAAAGGCGCTACCCTTTTGCTCAGCGATCTGCGAAAGCCAGTTACTGAGGTTGCCCTTGAATGCGGTTTTGCCAACTCATCTTCTTTTGCCAAAAGCTTTAAACAATACTTTGCTGTTTCGGCAACCGGATGGCGTGATATGGGCTGCGCCGCCTGTATGAAGCAGCGCAATATCGAAGAAGCAGATAGCAATCCTGGACAACCCCTTCGCAATGAGGGAAAAGCTTTATCCCCGGCAAACGTCTATATTGAGTATGTAAACAACACTCAAATATGGAGGTATGCTCTGATGGAAAATGAAAACAGGGTGGTAGAAGTAAAAGATCTTCCCGAGTTGACGCTGGCCTACGTGCGTTATGTCGGGCCCTACAAGGGTGATGGTGATCTATTCGAAGGTTTGTTTGGCAAGCTGTTTCAATGGGCCGGTCCCAGGAATTTGCTGCAATACCCAGAAACAAAGACAATTATAATTTATCATGACAATCCGGATATAACCGATGAAATGAAGCTTAGAATCAGTGTTTCTATTACTGTGCCTGCCGAAACTGCTGTTGATGGCGAGATTGGTAAAATGGTTATCCCCGCCGGCAAGTATGCGCTGGCCCGCTTTGAACTTGGCAATGATGATTACCAGGAGGCCTGGGATTGGGTATACCGCACCTGGCTTCCGGAAAGCGGTTACCAACCAGACGATCGCCCCTGCTTTGAGATGTATCATAACGACCCAAAAACACATCCACAGGGAAAATCAATAGTCGACATCTGTATTGGGGTTAAACCCCTGTAATAACGCCTCAAGCATGGGGTCGCTGTCGGGTGGTCTACTGGCAATTATGTTTTTAAACTGTAGCAACAATACTAATCCAGTGTTATGATGATAGCATGATCTACAAAATTGTTGATGCCCACTGCGATACTATCGGACTTATTGAAGAGGCTTCTAGCTGTTATGACTTCTGCAGCCGCAACGAGTCTGGTCACCTTGATTTACCCCGCCTGAGGGAGGGCGGGGTAAATCTACAATTTTTTGCCCTTTACATCAGGGAAGAATATGCGAAAGGTGGTGCCTTAAACTACTGTTTGCGGCTGGTGGACAGCTTTTATGAAACACTGGCTCGCTGTAATAGTGATTTGCAGTTAATAGGCAGCGCCGCGGAACTTGAGCAGGTCATGGCCAGCCCGAAAGTGGGAGCCCTGCTCAGCATTGAAGGCGGTGAAGCTCTGGAAGGTGAATTATCTGCGCTGCGGATGCTTTTTCGCCTTGGCGTCAGGGCGCTTGGCCTGACCTGGAATCATCCCAATCAATTGGCCGTTGGTGTCGGCCAGGGGGTAAAAGGTGAAGGTTTATCAGAATTCGGCAAACGTGTTGTCAGGGAGATGAACAGACTGCACATGGTTGTGGATCTGGCCCATATCAATGAACAGGGTTTCAATGATGCCATAAACATGAGCGATGTGCCGGTTATCGTTTCGCATGCCAATACACGGGCCCTTCACGACCACCCCCGCAACCTGTCTGATGAACAGTTGAGGGTGCTAAGTAGTAACGGTGGAGTAGTAGGCTTAACATTTTACCCTGATTTTATTGCACCCGCAGATGCGACCCTTGACAAACTGGTCGATCATTTCATCCATGCGGCCGAGGTTGCCGGTGTTGATCACATCGGGCTGGGTTCTGATTTCGATGGAATTGATAAAGTGATTGGCGGCCTTGAAGACGTAACCGGATTGCCCCGCCTGGTTGAAGCTCTCTGCAAGCGGGGCTTTAGCGTGGAAGAAGTAGACAAGATTACCTCTAAAAACTTTATCAGAGTCCTGAAAGATATTCTGCCTTCATAGACATGCTTGTTTAGCCTGCTACTTAATTTTTGCGCCAAATGGCAAAATCGCCAGCAGAGCCAGTTTGAAATGCTGCAATCCAAATGGAATGCCGATTATTGTAATACATAAAACAGCACCGATCGCCAGATGCATTATGCACAGTTCCCAACCCAGCAGCATTATCCAGAGCATGTTGCCGATCAGTCCGCCGACCCCGAAGTTGCCTGCTTCGATCTGCCGGCCAAAGGGCCAAAGCACGAACCCGGCTATTTTAAAACACTGCAGACCGAACGGAATGCCGATAATGGTTATGCACACCAACAGCCCGGCGACAGCCCATAAAATAGCGCCAATGATACCGCCAAAAATTAACCAGATTATATTACCAATGAAGCTCACACTCTATCCCCCGCAATCTCTAAACTAAATTAGCTAAGATTGTGAAACAGGAAAATCTAATCATGTTGCAGGGCTGAATTAATGAATTCAACCGGCATGCCTATTCTGTCGGCAACCTCCTCCGGGTTCATGCCCTGGTCTGAGAAACGCCTGACCACAGCTTCCATTGATTCACCGACTTCAATGATATGACCGTCGGGGTCATAAAAGCGAACGACCCTCTGCCCCCATGGCTGCTCCTTTATAACATGAACAAAACGCACCTGGTGTTCCATCAGTTTCGCCTGCCGCTCTTCAATCCTGTCGTCCTCAAAGTAGAGTTCGTGGTTGTGGCAGATGTTTGGTTTATGCTCAATAGCAGGCAGATTGAGCAGCTTGTCAAAATGTTTTTTCCTGTGCAGGGCAAAATCTCCCTCGAAAGTAACGTTGTCGCCAAGATCTAACTTCTCTTTTTGATCAAGAACCTCCCGGTAAAAGAAGCGGGCTTTATCAAGGTCTTCAACAACTAACAGCGGGCAGATATATTTCACTGCTCTCATCCTCCACTAAAAAAATCATAAATACGGGCGCCAAAATCGTCAGCTTCGGCGTAAGCGCCGTGGCCGAGGCCAGGGTAAATGTGCAGTTTGCTGTTGGCAATGGCATCAGCCATTTCCTGCTGCACTTCAGAGCCACCTACGATCTTATCCGCGCCGCCTCCAATCACGAATGTAGGGCAGTTGATAGCTGAAAGCTCTTCATAAGCATTGTGATTACGACAGGACTCTGCCTGAATCAGGAAGCGTTGCTGCGACTG
>CAYWDA010000019.1:0-13612 GCA_964456945.1 uncultured Syntrophomonadaceae bacterium | reverse complement strand
ATTGGAGTGCAGTAAGATAAGTTACTAGCGCAGGTAATCGAGGAAAATAGAGGCAATTACAAAGTAGATCAGCAAACCGGTGAAGTCTTTGATTGTGGTTACAAAAGGCCCGGCAGTGATTGCCGGATCAACATTAGCTTTATTTAAAAGCAGAGGCACAAGTGTACCAATAAGCGTAGCCACGCTGATCGTAATCAGCATTGAGATACCGACTACCAAACCGAGGTAAGGATTACCCTGCCACAAAAATGCGACCAGCGAGATCAGCGACCCGCAGAGAGTCCCCATGGTAAGCCCAACTTTTATTTCACGGAAAAAATAAGGCCAAACCTCGTGAGCATCAATCTCACCGGTGGCCAGCCCACGGACAAAGATTGTTGAAGACTGGGTACCCACATTACCACCCATACCCATTACTACCGGGATAAAGACAGCCAGCATTACTATCTCTTCCAGGGTTGCCCTGTATGCGCCGATAACACTTCCGGAAATAATACCACCAACCATGCTAATCAGGAGCCAGGGCAGTCGCAGACGAACAACCTTGCTCACGGGAGCTTCGGTCAGTTCCATGCCTTCTACCTCACTGGCACCGGCGAGGCGATAGATATCTTCTGTCGCTTCCTGCTCCAAAACATCGATAACATCATCAACGGTAATAATACCAAGCAACTTTTCCTGATTATCAACGACCGGAACCGCAAGCAGATCATATTTCGATACAATTCTTGCTACTTCTTCCTGATCAAGTTCGGCATTGACGCTGATTATATTGCGCCGCATAATATTTTTTAAAATAGTGCCATCAGTGGCAGCAATCAGGTCACGCAGTGACATTACCCCGATAAGACGTCCCTCTTCGTCAACAATATAAACGTAGTAGATCGTCTCTGCTTCGGGGGCAATTTCTCTCAAGCGGACTATAGCGTCTTCGACCGGAATATCGGCCGGCAGAGAAATATACTCTGTGGTCATAATACCGCCGGCAGTATCTTCAGGATACTTCAGCAGATCACCATAGTCGACCGGTTCTTCCTCTTCGTCAATCATTTGCAGCATTTCCTCTGCATCTTCAGGGGAAAGCTCGCCGATCAAATCCACAGCATCATCAGAGGCGAGGTTAATCAGAAGATCCCTGGCTTGCTCTTTGCTCAGCAGTGGAAGAATTTCAGCCTGCTCAAAGTCTTCCATTTCCTGCAGAATGAGGAATGCATCGCTGTCATTAAGCCGCCGCATTAATTCCGCTTTTTCTTCGATGTTTAGCTCTTCAATTAAATCGAGAATGTCACCCGGATGGGCGCCGGCTTTAAGTTCCCTGGTGATTAAAAGATAAATATGTTCGACGGACACGGCTTCCACCTCCGACTGATCACATATGTTGTTCAAACAACCACTATTATAGCACGCACCCAGACAACAAAAAACCCCGCCATGCCGTGGGCCGTGGTTTTGAACTGTTCCCCCTAAAGGTGGGTGCCCTCTCAACTGTTTTACAGGTCCCCCTTGCAAGGGCTGCTGCGCTGCAGATGAAGACCAGGCTCCCATATGTCCAGTGTTAGCTCAAAACTTAATCGGCTGTCACGAACACAGCAGGATTATACTTAATAAAAGCTATCTTTTCAAGGAAAGCATAGCACAAATAGAGCTCAATCGCAAGATTTACTTCACTTTTCCGCATCCTGCGGCTGCAGCTGAATTTTCAATTCATCAAGCTGTTTTCCGGCAACATCAGCAGGAGCGCCAGTCATTAAACAGCTCGCGGCAGCAGTTTTCGGGAAGGGAATGACCTGGCGAATTGAATCATCGCCGGTGAGCAGGGCAATCAAGCGATCGAGGCCCAGGGCGATGCCACCATGCGGTGGAGCACCAAATGAGAGCGCCTCGAGCAAAAAGCCGAACTTTTCGCTACTCTCAGCTTCAGACAGTCCAAGCAGTTTAAAAATTTTGGACTGGGTCTCACTATCATGAATACGGGTACTGCCTCCGCCAAGTTCAACCCCGTCAAGCACCAGGTCGTAAGCCTGGGCACGCACGGCAAGGGGATCACTTTCAAGAATTGCCATATCCTCAACCCTGGGAGCAGTAAAAGGGTGGTGATCTGAATCGTAACGCTGCTCTTCCTGATCATAATGAAATAACGGGAAATCGACGACCCATAAAAAGTGGGGGTCGGCAGAGATGTCGGCAGGGGCAAGGTGACGCCGCAAATGGCCAAGCACCGTGCAGGTTTTCTCCCACTGATCAGCGACAAAGAGCATTACATCCCCTGGTTCAGCTTTCATTCTGGCGCTGATTGCACTCATCAGCTCTTCATCAAAGAATTTGGCGATCGGGGAGCGCCACCCGCTCTCTTCAACGAAAGTCCAGGCGAGGCCCTTGGCGCCAAGCTGGCGGGCCAGCAGAGTTAAATCATCTAAATCCTTACGGCTCATCTTGTTGCCACCGGGCACGCGCAGGCCTTTAACTGCACCGTTACTAGATAGAGCAGAAGTAAAGACTTTGAAAGAGCTTTTGGCAGCCAGATCGTCGAGAGCAACCAGTTCCAT
Source organism: uncultured Syntrophomonadaceae bacterium (assembly GCA_964456945.1). Lineage (GTDB taxonomy): Bacteria > Bacillota > Dethiobacteria > DTU022 > DTU022 > CAYWDA01. The sequence continues at coordinate 11,066 of CAYWDA010000019.1, read as the reverse complement.
GGCAAAGCGGATATCGGGTTTATCTGAGCCGAAACGTTCCATGGCTTCACGGTGCGGCATACGCAGGAAGGGCAGTTTCAGCTCAATACCATGAACATCTTTCCAGAGCATGGCAACCATGCCTTCAATCAGGGCAAAGAGATTTTCACTGCCAAAAAAAGAGGTTTCAATATCGATCTGGGTAAATTCAGGCTGGCGGTCAGCACGCAGGTCTTCATCGCGGAAACAGCGAACCACCTGAAAATAGCGCTCAATACCACTGACCATCAGCAGCTGTTTAAAGAGCTGCGGTGACTGCGGTAACGCGTAAAAAGAACCGGGATGCGGGCGGCTCGGCACCAGAAAATCACGTGCCCCTTCCGGAGTACTGCGGGTAAGCATAGGGGTTTCAACTTCCAGAAAATCGAAACGATCCATGTAATCACGAACCAGTTTAACGGTGCGGTGGCGCAGCTTTAAGCGGTTCAACATTTCAGGCCGTCTTAAATCAAGATAGCGGTAGCGCAAGCGCAGGTTTTCATCAACATTCAGATCGTCTTCTATATAGAATGGCGGGGTTTTTGAACTGTTCAAAATCTCCATGCGGCTAACCCATATTTCGATTTCACCGGTAGGCAGAGACGGATTTATGGTCTCTTCGGATCTTTTGACAATCTCGCCTTCGACGGCAACGACGAACTCACTGCGCAGGCTTTCAACCTGGTTGAAAAGTTCGCTTCCAAGCTGCTGATCGAAAACAAGCTGCATAATTCCACTGCGATCGCGCAGATCAATAAAGATCAGACCGCCATGATCACGGCGTTTGCCAACCCAACCGGCCAGTTTCACAATACTGCCCACATCATTTAGCCTTAAGGCACCACAATAGTGGCTTTTTTGGAGCGGTTGCCCGTTTGGTGGCAGGGTTACTGCTGCCAGTGGTTCTTTAGCGGGCTCTGTATCAAGAACAGCTTTTTCCGGTTTAAGCTGGCTTAAGGCCTCTGCCCGGGATAACTCAATCTGCTCGCCGCTTTCCATGTTACGCAAAGTTACCCGGCCGCGGGCAATTTCATCTTCACCAATAATAGCCACGTACTGAAAACCCTGCTTTCCTGCATACTTCATTTGTGCTTTCAGGCTGCGTTGCATCATCTCGGTCTCTGCTGCAACAGAATGCTGACGAAGTTCTGAGGCAAGAAGCAGTAATTCGCCCTCAAGATTTTCACCAGCGGTGGCAATGAAGACCGGCGCTGTAACTTCTGCCATCTGTTTGCCCCAATCCATCGCCAGGAGGATCCTCTCGACACCGAAGGCAACCCCTACTCCGGGTGTGTGTGGTCCGCCACAATGCTCAACCAGGTTATCGTAGCGTCCGCCGCCACAGAGTGAAGCCTGGGCTCCCAGGCCGCCGGCAGTTATTTCAAATGCGGTACGGGTGTAGTAATCGAGACCGCGTACCAGCTTGCTGTTCAGGTTAAAGGGCACCTGCAGTTTCGCAAGCAGATTTTTAAGGGCAGAAAAGTGACTGTCGCAGTCGGGGCAGAGATGGTCAGTCATCTTGGGAGCTGCCCCTAGTTTAGACTGACAGCTTTCCAGTTTACAGTCGAGAACGCGCATCGGGTTATTTTTATAGCGTTTAACACAATCAGTGCATAAATCACCCTCGATATTCTGAAGAAAAGGCATCAGTGCCTCGCGAAAGTGAGGACGGCAAACCGGACAGCCCACGCTGTTTATTTCAATAGCAATGTTTTCGATCTGCAAAGATTTAAAGAAATTATAGCAGAAGGTGATAATCTCACAGTCGGCAGCAGCATTGTCCGCCCCGAAAATCTCCAGGCCGAACTGATGAAACTGGCGGTAACGACCTGCCTGTGGCCGATCATAGCGAAACATAGGGCCGCTATAGTATAGTTTCACCGGCTGTGGCTGCTCCTTGAGGTTATGTTCAAGGTAGGCTCGCGCTACAGCGGCAGTCAGCTCGGGACGCAGAGTCAGTTCACGGCCGCTGCGATCTTTAAAAGAATACATCTCTTTCGAAACGATGTCGCTATCTTCACCAACACTGCGAATAAAAAGGTCGGTTTGTTCGAATATGGGTGTGCGTATTTCTCCGAAACCGTAGAGGTTACAGAAATCCCTGAACCTCGCCTCCAGGTGCTGCCATTTTTTTGCCTCGTCAGGTAATATGTCGCGAGTTCCGCGGGGTGCCTTATAGTTCATCTTAGTTCTCCTCTCCGGTTACGTAATTCTAAAAAAGTTTTTTGCTATCCAACATAATGGTTACCGGGCCGTCATTGTCGACAATGATCCGCATCTGGGCCTGAAAACGACCGGTAGCAACGGTAATCTTATGGTTACGCAGGTTATCACAAAAGTGATCGTAGAGCTTTTCAGCCTGCTCTGGCGGGGCGGCGCTGGAAAACCCGGGGCGTCGCCCCTTGCGGCAGTCCCCATAAAGCGTAAACTGGGATATTGAGAGGATAGACCCTCCGCTTTCCTTCACTGAAAGGTTCATCAAACCTGCCGCGTCTTCGAATATGCGCAGGCCGGTGATCTTTTCAGCCAGGTAATCACTGTCGGATGGACCATCTTCGCGTCCCACACCCAGGAAGACAACCAAACCGGCACCAATTTCTCCGACGATCTCACCACCCACTTCGACCCTGCCACTGTTAACCCTCTGCACGACTGCTCTCATAAAACCTCCTGCCGAAATTAACTGTTAGCACCGTACAGGTAACGGCGCACAGAATAAACCTCTTTGATTTTTTTAATCTTATTCATAATTTGATCTAAATGCACCTGATCACGCACAATAAGGGTCATGTGAATCGTGGCATCCCGCTTTTTGTCGGCACGGGCTGAAACGGCAGTAATCTCAATTTTACTTTCATTTACCGCCGTCATCACATCAGTCAGCAGGTTTTTGCGATCAGTGGCACTGATTTCGATTTCGACCGGGTATGATATGCCGGCCTCGCCTTCCCAGGAAGCTTCAAGCAGGCGTCCTTTATCCCCGGTGAACTGTTTAACATTCGGACAATCGTAACGGTGGATCGAAACCCCCCGCCCACGGGTAATCAGGCCGATAATCTCATCACCGGGAACCGGGTTGCAGCAGCGAGCCACCCTCATTAAAAGACCATCCATACCCTGGATGACGACTCCCGGGGATGGCTGCCGCAGGTGTCTGACCGGTTTAAGCTCAGGCAGTGCATCTTCAGGTTCTTTTTCGCCATGTTTGCGCTTATACTCTTCCCGCAAACGACTGATTACCTGGTGAACCGACACGCCACCATAGCCGACAGCGGCATAGACATCTTCGACAGACATCAGGTTGAAAGATCGCCCAACCTCTTCCAGCAGATCGTTTTTCATTAAAATGCGCTGTTCAACGTTGATTCGCCTGATTTCCCGTTCAACCATTTCGCGCCCTTTTTCAATATTTTCATCGCGGCGCTCTTTTTTAAACCAGGTGCGAATTTTATTCTTGGCGTGCGAAGTTTTAACCAACTTGAGCCAATCGCGACTGGGGGAACCCTGCTTGGAAGTAACCACTTCTACCATATCACCGGTTTTTAACTGATAATCAAGCGGAACCAACCGCCCATTAACTTTTGCCCCGGTGCAGCGGTTGCCGATGTCGGTGTGAATTTTATAAGCAAAATCAAGCGTTACAGAGCCGGCAGGAAGATCGATTACATCACCTTTGGGGGTGAAAAGAAAAACTTCATCAGTAAACAGTTCGCCTTTCAGGTCTTTGATAAAATCGCGCGCATCGCGATAATCATGCTGCCATTCAAGCATCTGGCGCAGCCAGGTCAGCTTATCATCGATCTCAGCTGAATCTTTAACTTTTTCCTTGTAGCGCCAGTGAGCAGCAATACCATATTCAGCGGTGCGGTGCATATCCCAGGTTCTAATCTGGATTTCGGCCAATTCATTTTCAGCGGCAAAAACGGTCGTATGCAGAGACTGATACATATTCGGCTTGGGCATGGCAATGAAATCTTTGAAACGTCCGGGAATTGGTTTCCAGATTGTGTGGACAATGCCCAGCGTATGATAACAGTCTTTAACGGTATCGACAATGATGCGCACGGCAGTCAGGTCGTATATTTCGCTTAAATCTTTCCCCTGAGACTTCATTTTGTTATAGATGCTGTAGAGATGCTTTGGCCGCCCCTGTATTTCAGCCTCAATATTTGCTTCAGACAACTGATCCTGAAGAACCCAGATGATCCGGTTGATAAAATGTTCGCGTTCACGTCTTTTTTTATCCAGCTTATCAACCAGCAGAAAATACTCAGAAGGCTGCAGATAACGAAAAGCGAGGTCTTCAAGTTCCCATTTAATCATATAAATACCGAGTCGATGAGCCAGCGGAGCATATATCTCAAGAGTTTCACGGGCAATTTCTTTCTGTTTGTAGGTATTCAGGTAGCGTAAGGTCCTCAGATTATGGGTGCGGTCAGCCAGTTTAATCAGCACAACGCGAATATCCTGGGCCATAGCAATAAACATCTTGCGCAGGGTTTCTGCCTGTTGTTCTTCTTTGGATGTAAAATCAAGCCTGCTTAACTTAGTAACACCATCAACTAGGGCTGCAACCTCTTCACCAAACTCTTCCCTGATATCTTCGAGAGTTATTTTGGTGTCTTCAACTACATCATGTAAAAGCCCAGCGATGATCGTTACCAGATCCAGTTCAAGGTCAGCAAGAATCATCACTACACCTAATGGGTGGATGATGTAAGATTCTCCGGATTCGCGCAGTTGCCCGGAATGGGCCTGCAGAGAATAGTTATAGGCCTTTTCTACGAGAGCCCAATCTTCAAGGTCCGGGTAGTAGCGCTGAATCTTTTTTTTCAGATCGTTCAGTTTTTTTTCTTTGACCGCCATTGTTCACAGACCCCTCGGATAATAAAAAGCTTAAGCTCTATAATACTAAAAAAAGACTGCAAATTCTATAGCAACTGCCATCTTTTACCCCAGGCCTGCCAGCGCAACTAGCTTTAATTCAGGTGAGAAGCGATCTCTTCGAGGCTTCCATTGATCAGGTTTTGCTGAAATTTTTCGCAGTCTTCCCAGGTTTCCCTGACCGAACGGTAGGTTGGTGCTGATTGAAGCAGAACAGACAAATCCTTTTCAGGCTGATCAGGGTCCTTATCCAAGCACCCTTCCCGAAGCAGGCCCGTTTCAGCAAAGATTTTTTCAACACGCTCCCAGAATGTAGGGCCTTTATGCCAGTTCAGGTTTTTTAAAACTGTCGCATCCGGAAAGGCCAGTTTTTTTTCTTCTTTATCTTCTGCAGCTGCTGCCTGAGCAGTGAAAATCGCGGTCAGTTCCTCTGCCAGCGGCAAAGCTAGGGCAAGCAGGTGAATATTATGTCTATAATCCTCTTCATTGTAGAACAGGTAAACTGGAAGCACGGTTTCAGGTTGTTTTATATTAAAAACAGGAGCAAGCAGTCCGGAGTTCAGCGGCAGGTCGTAGATAATGAGTAGATCAGCACTTTCTGATAATTCCAGCCCGCTTCTCATTGCCCCGCTGGTAATAAAGCTGCAGCGAATATCAGGAGGGCAGACAGACCTGATCGCTTTTGCCCTCTCCGCTGTTGAGACGAAGATCACTGCGTGGCCTGTCTTCCGGGTTAATAACTCTTTCAGGCAGGCTTTGCGGTTTTTACAGCCGCGCCGGTCAACCAGTTCCAGGCTGTCGCAGGTCAGGGTGTCGCTGTAGCTTATATCTTTTACTTCCAGATCAAGCGTAATTTTATCCCGAAAAGAACCGCTTTTCAGGCGGAAGGCAAGATTGACGAGGCGTCCTTTCTCCAGCTGATGCTGATACCGTGCACCGGAAAAAACAATTGGTTCTAAGATGCGCCCTTTTTTAGCAACCTTTAACTTCAGGTGACTTTGATCGGCTCCAACCAGTCGCCAGGATTGGATCTGCCAGGCGCGACTGCCAAAAAGGGGCATCGAATTGGCTGTGCCATAAGGTTGCAAACTATCTAAATTTGAGACCAGCTTAAGCTCAATTTCTTCTTCTTCCAGTTCAGCGTCAATGTAGAGACGTCCCTTCAGCAGGTGATCACCAAGCTGTTGAAGGGCGTAGCGATTAAGGTTGTCGCGCAGCTCGGCTACTTTTTCAGCGGGGATGGCAAAGCCCGCCGCCTGCTCGTGGCCCCCAAAGCGCGACAGCAATTGCGCGCTGTCGGCCAGGGCTGCAGTAATATCAAAACCGGGAATACTGCGTGCTGAACCGCGTCCATCATCACCGTCCAGGGCAATCAGGGCTACCGGGCGATTGAATCGTTCAACCAGGCGTGAAGCTACAATACCGATCACCCCGTGGTGCCAACCGTCACCGGCAAGGGTAATTATTCTTCCGTCACCAGCTGCCAACTGTGCTTCTGCTGCTGTCTCGGCTGCAGCAAGAATATTTTTTTCTGTTGAGCGACGCTGCAGGTTCGACCGGTGCAAATTACCGGCAAGTTCCGCAGCAACCAACTCATCTTTTTCCAGCATCAGCTGCGCAGCCGGCAGAGCAGCGCCCATTCGCCCGGCGGCGTTAACAGATGGAGCGAGAATATAAGCGAGCGAAGTGCTGCTGATCCGATTTTTTTCAAGCCCTACTGCTTCAACCAGGGCTTTAAAACCGACCCGCCCTAAACCACGCAAAACATCAAGACCTTCAGAAACAATAGCCCTGTTTTCTCCGAGTAGCGGCACAACATCAGCAGTGGTACCCAGGGCAGCCATATCCAATAGGGCAAAGGGAAAGGGCGCCCTATTTTTCTCCATCAGTGCAACGGCCAGCTTAAAAGCAATACCAGCTCCTGAAAGATCTTTAAAGGGGTAAGGGCATTTTTCCTGCAGTGGATTGATCACGGCAACTGCTTCCTGCAGTGGGTCTCGCGGTTGGTGGTGATCGGTCACGATCAGATCAAGACCAATTTCAGAAGCATAGGCGACTTCTTTTACGGCATTAATCCCGCAGTCAACCGTTACCACCAGTGATACGCCGGCCGCTTTAAACTGAACTAAGGGCTCAATATGCAATCCGTAACCTTCTTCGAAGCGGTTAGGCAGAAAATAATCGACCTGCCCACCAAGAGCTCTGATTGCCTCAACAAGAATTACTGTTGCAGAGATACCATCGGCATCATAATCACCGTGAATCATTATCTGCTGATTTTTTTCGATAGCTTCACAGATTCTTGCAACTGATTGCTCCATACCGAGCATCAACCATGGAGAATGAAGTTGTTCCGGCGCCGGAGACAAAAATGCCCGGGCTTCAGTTTGATCAATAATTCCGCGCTTGATCAACAACCGAGCCAGGGCAGGTGGTACTTGAAGGTTTCGGGCAAATTCCATCACCTGATCGTGGTTGTGATCAGGCCAGATCCATTCTTTGCCGCTAAAACTCATGAATGATCCTCTTCCACCTCTGCTTCAAAATGCTCAATATCTGCCTGAGAATCAGCTGCCCCGGTCTCGAATTCTTCAGAACCGGGTGCTGAGACAGCCTTATTCAACTCAGCCTGGAGAAAAATCTTTTCTTCTTCCAGCGTTTTAACCTGCTTCTGCATGACATCCTGCTGATGCCGTAACTCGCGGAAAGCAAAAGCACTGCGGATGCTGCGAAAAAGACTGAACAAACCCATGGCCAGGGCCCCGGTTACAGCAGAGCCAAGAATCAGTAAGATCAGCGAAACTTCTGAACGGCCAAAGATATAGCTGACGGTCACGTTTTCATTATTGGCGATGGCAACAATGGCGATAATCAGGCTGAAGACAAGGCCTAAAATTAAGTATAATGAACTCATTTCAAACCCTCCTTTTCCCCTATTATAACCCAAATCAAAAAGCTAAGCACCTTCGCGTTAGGCGCTGCGGCGCAAACGTCTGGTTTTCAATTCCTGCAGGTTCAACCACAGCGGACTGGCAATAAAGATCGATGAGTAAGTGCCAACAAACACTCCCAGGATTAAGGCAATAACAAATACAATCAGGTCAACACTGCCGATGTAGTAATGAAACCCGACCAGCAGTGCAATCAGAACAAACAGCGTAGTCAGCGAAGTGTTGATCGATCTGACCAGGCTTTGATTGATGCTCTCGTTAACTATAGCAACATAGTCGCCTCTGCGCTTGTGCTTAATATTTTCCCGGATGCGATCGATGATAATAATAGTGTCGTTAACAGAATAACCAAACACGGTCAAAATAGCAGCGACAAAAGGGACGTTAATTTCCATCCTCAGAATCGAGAAAACCCCAATTACAATAATGATATTGTGCAGCAGGGCTGCAATGGTTGCCAATGCAAACATGAACTCGAAACGAAAAGTAATGTAAGCTACCATCAAGACAATTGCTACAGCCAGTGACAAAAGCGCCTGGCGGGTCAGTTCTCCCCCGACAACAGCGCCGACACTTTCTATTCTCAGGTCATCGGGATCAAGGTTAGGCCACTGGACTCTAAATGCGGCCATCAGAGCTTCCCGGCGGCTTTCTTCAATATAAGGTGCCTTAATAACCAGGCCCTCCTCAGCCAACTCTCCGCTCAGATCTCTTCCCTGAACAACTTGTATAGTAGCCCCTTCCAGTTCGGGAAAAGGAGCAGTAACTGCTTCTATTTCTTCCAGAGAAAAATCTTCACCCAGATTCAGGTGCAGAACAGTGCCCCCGGTGAAGTCGATGCCAAGATTAAGCCCGAAGAAAGCAAGCGATATCAGGCTGGCGATTACTAAAACTGAAGACAGCAGGTATGCTTTACGGCGATTACCAATAAAATCAATCATTATACTCTCACCCCCACATAAGCCCCGCTTCTGATCAAGCCGGCTTTAAAAGCAAGGCGCATCAGGAAACGGGTTAGAACGATTGCTGTGAACATGCTGCAGATAATACCCACAAAAAGGGTTACCGCAAAACCCCTGACCGGGCCGCTGGCCAGGCTGAAAAGGACTACTGTGACGATCAAGGTGGTCACGTTTGCATCAAGAATAGCCCGGAAAGCGCGTTGAAAACCGCCTTCCATGGCACTGCGCGGTGTTCTTCCTGAGCGCAGTTCATCTTTGATTCTTTCAAATATAATCACATTGGCATCTACGGCCATACCAATTGAAAGAATCAACCCGGCAATACCAGGCAGGGTCAGGGTCGTAGAAAGGGAGTTCAAAACCCAGAGAACTATAGACATATAGAAGATCAGGGCAACACCGGCAATCAGACCGGCTACCCTGTAAAAGATAATCATAAAGAGCAGCACCAAAATGAGGCCGATTCCGGCAGCATACACGGCAACCTCTTCAGTGCGCTGGCCAAGGGTTGGGCCAATCAGGCGCGACTCAAGTTCATTAAGTTCAACAGGTAGTGAACCGCTGCGCAGCAGAAGAGCCAGTTCGGCCGCTTCTTCGATGCTAAAGTTGCCCTCAATAGTTGCTTTCCCATCGGTGATCACCGACCTGACAACCGGTTCGGAGACTACTTCACCATCGAGAACAATTGAGATCGGCTGGTTTAAAAATTTACCGGTAGCATCAGCAAAAAGCTTAGCGCCTTCACTGTCAAACTCTATACTGACAAAAGGGTATGGAGTTTGTTCCGGAGCTCTTTCAGCAAGTGCTCTGACAAGATTTGCACCGGTTACCACTTCCACGCCATCCGGACCGACAAAGGTCAACAGAGCAGTTCTACCGATGATCGCGCGGGCCTGCTCAACATCTTCTATATCGGGCAGTTCGATACGAATACGGTTATCACCCTGAGCGGCTATGATCGGCTCAGCTACACCCAACTCATCAACCCGCATGCGTATAACGGCAATTGCCCGATCGATAGCATCAAAATCAAGTTCCTGATCTCCGGTTTCAACCGCTTCGAGAAGCACATAAAGCCCTCCGGCGATATCAAGGCCGCGTTTAATGCCCGTTTCCCGGTCAGCTGCAACGGTGAAAGCCCAATAAAATGAAGCGATAACAAGCAGGCAGACTACTAATAATAATGCCAGGTAACCCGGTTTTACTGCTGGATTCATCTCAACCACTCTCCATTCATGACAACGATAGCTGTTCCATTATCTTTATTCTTTTATAGAAGCGTAACCTCATTAATAGTCAGGGAAAAACGGGCGTCTATAAAAGCTGCCGCCCTGCGGCACATCACCATGCGGGTCAGGAATATTTCAAAGTATTCCATTACCTGACTGATGCTGGTGTCAATCTTTAAGGCTAAGGTGATAACCCGGTCTTCACTGTCTATATTCAAGCGCGATTCTTCGACGGCATAATTGACCCGGTCATGAATATCAAATGTGGCGATATCCCGGTTGCGCACCCTGCTGCGATGCACATCAGATTTGTCGGCCAGAATCAGCGCCGCCGTTATTTTGTTCACCACCCGGCCTTCTTCTTCATCGTGGTTACCGATTGCCGCAGCAATATCAGCAATCTCTTCCAGAGGCATGTTAAGTTCCTGCAATATTTGCATAGCCATAATCGCTCCAGCCACATCATGCTCACGGCGCCCCATGACATTGCCGATATCATGCAAGAAACCGGCAATACCGGCTAGTTCAGCTTCCCGCGAATCTCCGTCAAGCTCGACAATGACCCGCCGCGCTGCCCTGCCGGTAAGTCGACAGTGACGAAAGCCGTGTTCAGTATAGCCGAGTGCGCCCAAATTGTCATCAGCTTTTTGAATAAAAGTTTTTACTTTTACATTCTCCTGTATCATAGCGAGCGTAACAATATCCATTTACCAATCTCCAATCTATAGCTTTCCTTTTCCGGGATTACCTATTTAGGCCGTAATATAATTTTCAACTGCTTTTGTAACCAACTGCTCATCTTTAACCACAGCCATTGCCGCAGAGCCAATGCCCGTTGGCAAAACAAAGATGATTTTGTCATCTCGCCTTTTTTTATCTTGCCTTAGTTTATCGATTACCGCCGTAGCGGTCAACCCTGCCGGCGCTTTTTTCAGGGGGAGCCTATTCAATAATTTGCGAATCCGCCCGGCTGAACCGTTTTCAAGCAGCCCTGAATCGACAGCAATTTCAACAGCAGCAAT
>CAYWDA010000018.1:0-11770 GCA_964456945.1 uncultured Syntrophomonadaceae bacterium | reverse complement strand
GGTCACTATTGCTGCTACGCCGTCGCCGGAAGCGGAGTATACTTATGAGTACTACATCTATGACTCCCTCGGACGCCGGTATTCAGTTGATTATACCTTTGTTCCTCAGGGTAATAATACCTGGGATTACGATCTGGAAGTTCGCGATACAAATGGAAACCTTCAGCCCTTTACACCCCTAGGCACTGATCCTGCAGGTGCTCCCAATGGAAGCCTGGTTTTCACTTCACTGGGAGCTCTCGATACTGCCAACTCGACTATACCTGCGATCCGGTTTTCACCTCCCGGGGCTGCCCAATTGAACATTACTCCAGATTTTGCAAGGACTACCCAACTGGCTGGAACGAACAGCTTATTGGTACGCGAGCAGGATGGTTATGCTGCCGGTGAACTGGTCGCTTTCTACATTAGCCGCACCGGTTCAATCATTGGCACCTATACCAACGGCATGGTTGAAGAACTCGGCCAGATAGGTATGGCCTTCTTCTCCAACCCCGAGGGCTTAATTAAGGAAGGCGGTAACCTCTATATGGAAACGGCCAACTCTGGTGAAGTGCGCATCGGCCTTCCCGGTACAGAAGGGCGCGGCCTGATCTCTTCTTCAGCGCTCGAGATGTCTAATACCGACCTGGCCTTCGAGTTCACCGAGCTGATTACCACCAGCCGGGCATTTCAGGCTAATACCAGGGTAGTTACCACCTCTGATGAGGTGCTAGTTGAAGTTATTAATATGAAACGGTAATTAAGTTATGACCGGCCGGAACGGTTAAAGACCATTCCGGCCGGCAACTTATAAATGCGGGGAAAGCAGCTATGAAAAAATTTGACATTATGTCCGTAATCGGTATCGTACTGGGTGCAACCCTGGTAACTCTCTGTATCGTCTTCGAGGGTGATCTGCGGGCTTTCTGGAATCCGGCAGGAATCATGATCACCGTTGGCGGATCTTTTGGCGCCCTGATGGTTAACTTCCGCCTGGACGAGATGAAATCTGTGCTGCAGGTAACCAGAAAAGTTTTTGTGCGCCAGGACGACTCTATTATAGATTTGCACACCCGCTTTGTGCAGCTGGCCCAAAAGGCCCGGCGTGAGGGGCTTCTGGTTCTGGAAGATGAGTTAGATCAGATTGATGACCAATTCTTGCGAAACGGCTTGCAAATGGTAATTGATGGTTTTGAACCAGATAACATCCGCAATATTCTTGATGCCGAACTTAGTTCCCTGGAAGGGCGCCATGAACTGGGGCAAAATCTTTACCGCACCTGGGGAGCATTTGCGCCCGCTTTCGGTATGATTGGTACTTTAATTGGCCTGGTTATGATGCTGGCTAAGCTTGATGACCCCAGCGCTATCGGGCCGGGCATGGCTGTCGCCCTGCTGACCACTCTCTACGGTTCTTTGCTGGCCAACCTGATCTTCTTACCGATGGCCGGTAAACTGGCAATTTACAGTAATGAAGAGATCAGGCTAAAAGAGATTATTGTTGAAGCACTGCTGGCTCTGCAAAGCGGTATCAACCCGCGTCTGTTGCAGGAACAGATCAAGTCATACTTTTCACCGGCAGAAAAGAAGCTGCTTGAAGAAGCTAATAAGCGTTCCGATGAAGGTGACGAAGTAGAGGACATGGTGATTAATGCCTAACACAATGGATAATGGACAGGGTAATAAGCGTCGCCGCGCGAAGAAAAGAGAACCTGAGGGCAGTCCGCTCTGGATGGTCACTTACTCTGACATGGTTACCTTGTTGCTTACTTTTTTTATCCTGCTCTTTTCAATATCAATTATTGATATCCAACGCTTTCAGACAGTGATTATCTCAATTCAAACCTCGTTCATGGGTTATACGGGGATCATGGATCAGACTCCCGACCCGTACGAATCAACCGGAGAAGCTCAGTCCCAGGAAGAAGGTTTTTTCTCTGAGGCTGCTATGCTGGAAAGAGCTCGAGAAGCGGAAGCAATTCTGGCTGAAGTTGAATCGTTTCTTGCAGAGATAGGTCTTGAAGGTCAGGTAGAAGTGCGGTTAGATGAACGTGGTATCGTTATGGAACTGCCCGATTATATCTTTTTTGAGCGAGCCAGCGCTGATTTAAGGCCGGAAGCGCGGCTTGTTCTTGATAAGTTCTCTGAACTCTTTCTGCGGCTCGAAAGAAGTATTATTGTAGAGGGGCACACCTGCAACCTGCCGATTAACATGCCGGAATTTCCCAGCAACTGGGAGCTTTCGGTAATCAGGGCGGTAAGGGTAACCCGCTACCTGGTCGAAGAGCGAGGCTTGGATCCGCACCGTTTAACAGCAACCGGTTATGGTGAATTTCAACCGCTTGAGCCGAACCTTACTCCTGAAGCAAGGGAAAGGAACCGGCGGGTAACCATGGTTATCTCGATTCTCAAGCAGGAGAGATACCACGAAGCATATTAGGAACAGGGGTTGATTAAAGTTGGCTGCAAAAACAGATCTTGAAAACGGCGAAACAACTGAAAAAGCGGCAAAAAAAGAGAAAAAACGCAAACCACTTTTGCTGATAATTTTGATCCTGGTTCTGGTCTTAATCATTGGCGCTGTGGTGGTATTTTTCTTCTTTAGAGACAGCCTGCCCTTTTTCGGAAGTGGTGATGAAACAGAAGAAGTAGAGGCAGAAGAACGCCCGCGTTTACTCTATTCAATGCGTGAATTCCAGGTTAACTTGGCTGATCAGGGAACGAGGCGTTTTCTAAGAACAACTATGGACCTCGCTTTTAATGAAAAGGCGTTAACCAAGGAAATTGAAGCACGTGAATCTGAACTGCGCTCGCATATTATCTCTATTCTGCGCAGTAAGTTTGTAATTGACCTTGATGAACCCGGTGGTATGAAAAACCTGGAGATAGAACTAATCGAGAGGCTGAACAGCGTTCTTGAAAGCGGTACGATAGAAGCGATTTATTACAAAGAATTTATTTTCCAGTAAGACAGAGGAGAACTTAAGCATGTCTAGCGATGCGTGGGAAGACCGGCAATTCCGTTCAGCAGATTCAGAAAATGCTTCACTTAAAGCTGGTCAGAGCGGTCCGGAAATTAAAAAAGTTGTCTTTCAGCCGCTGGAAGAGACTGAACCGGCTGAGGCAAAACGGGGTATAGCACACGAATTTTATGGTGTCAACTTGAACCTGAGCGCCGAACTGGGTAAAGTGACGATCAAGGTTCGCGATTTGATCAACCTTGAAGAGGGCTCTGTGGTTAAACTGAACAGGGTAGCTGACGAAAAAGTGATGATTTTAGTTAATGAAAACCCTTTTGCGCACGGTGAGATTGTTGTAATTAACGATCGCTTTGGGGTAAGGGTTACCTCTCTGGTCAGTGAAGATGATGATCGTGACGATAAAGCCAACCCGGGGAAGGAAAGCTAACCATGAGTGACTACGGCCTACTCATTCAATCGATGATATTTTTAATATTAATTGTGGTACTCGCCTACCTGGCCGTGCGCTACGGCTTGAGGTCTGTATACCGCGGGATGAATAACGGCCATATGAAGGTAATAGAAAGGGTGCCTCTCGATCCGAAAAGCGGCAGTGCGCTTCTCTTAGTGCAGATAGGTAAAGATGTTTACCTTGTCGGTTCTGCCCAGGGTGGGGTCAGGTTACTAAAGACATTTGACTGGAAAGAGCTGGAGATTTCCACTGACCAGGATCAGGCTAAACCTGTAAATTTAAAGGATTCATTTAACCATATTTTACAGCGGTTCCGGAAAGAAACCGGTTCAGAAGATGATTCGGCTAATGGGGGCAGCAGATGACCTTAAGTCAAAAAAGATTTTTGCTATTATTCCTGGTCTTTCTAATGATCATATTATTCTGCTGGCCTGCTTACAGCTATGCTCAGCCGGTGCAGATTCCCGAGGTTAATCTGCAGATTGGTGGAGAAGGGGATGAAGATCCGGAAAGCCTGGTCGGTTTCTTACAACTGCTTTTAGTCATGGCGCTTTTAACCCTGGCCCCGGCCTTTGTTATTCTGACTACCTCTTTTACGCGTATTGTGATTGTGCTTTCTTTTACCCGTAATGCAATGGCTACACAGCAGATTCCGCCTAACCAGGTGATCATCGGACTGGCCCTGTTTCTTACTTTTTTTGTAATGCAACCGACCATGGCCCAGATTAATGAAACAGCAGTCCAGCCATATCTTGAAGGAGAGATCGAACAGGAAGAAGCTCTTTTAATTGGTGCTGAACCATTAAAGTCATTTATGTACTACCATACCCGTGAACGAGATCTGGCTCTATTTGTTAATATGTCCGGTATGGTCCAGCCTGAAACTCAATCCGACATTCCGTTGCACGTTTTGGTTCCGGCCTTTGTAATCAGTGAGCTAAAAACGGCCTTTCAAATGGGTTTTATGCTTTATGTGCCTTTTTTAGTAGTAGATATGGTTGTTGCCAGCACGCTGATGTCTATGGGGATGTTTATGCTCCCCCCGGTTATTGTTTCCATGCCTTTTAAGCTCTTGCTATTTATCCTGGTTGATGGTTGGCACCTGGTTGTTCGATCACTACTGGAAAGCTTTAATTAGGGGAGTGCTGATAAATGACACCGGATGGATTACTGAATATAGTGCAGCAGGCCATTGTTGTAATTTTGATCATGGTTGCCCCGATTCTCGGGTCAGGCCTTGCTGTTGGTCTTACAGTCAGTATTTTGCAGGCCACTACCCAGATCCAGGAGCCGACTCTTGCTTTTGTTCCTAAGATTGTCGCCGTCTTACTGGCGGTAATGTTTTTCGGTGGATGGGTTTTCAACCATGTGGTTCAGTTTACGATAGAGCTTTGGAGCCAGGGCCTGACCATGTTTTAAATAAGTGATTGGAGGCGAAGGCGTGGATGTTTTTTTCCCCCTGGATTTAGAGAACTGGTTTGTTTACCTCTTGATCTGGGCCCGCCTGATGGGTATTGTATTTCTATTTCCATATTTCAGTTACCGGGGTATCCCTTTTGCCCTGCGGCTTTACCTGTCACTTGTGTTGGCGCTGTTGATATTTCTTTCTCTGGAGAGCCGTCCTGAACTGCTTATCCGCGACTCACTGGAGATGATTCTGATGCTGGGTAAGGAGATATTGACCGGTTTAGCTCTCGGCTACCTGATCACCCTGATGTTTTCTGTTTTTATCAATGCCGGGCAAATGGTTGACTTAAAATCCGGCTTGATGCTCTCAGGTGTTTTTGAACCGCAGTACGGCAGTCAGGTTACTTTTATGGGTCAGTTTTATTACCTGATTGCTCTGGTCTTTTTCCTGACTCTGAATGGACATCACTATTTTTTGCAGGCGCTGGCCAGCAGTTTTGAGATAATACCGCTTGCTAGCCCGTTTATGAGCAGGGAAATAACCGGAGGGGTAATTCGCCTGTTTGCTGACATTTTTGCCCTGGCTTTTCAGATGGTAGCGCCGATTGTGGTCATTCTGATGGTTATGGATATTGCTCTCGGTTTGATTGCCAAGACAGTACCCCAGGTTCATGTTTTTGTTGAAGGGTTGCCTTTAAAAATAGCCCTGTCCCTGCTCTTGTTTGCTATCCTGGTTCCCATGTTCGGGGTAGTGATGGAAGAATATCTTGATCGATTTGTAGCCTATTTAGCTGAATTTATGTACGGGTGGTGATAACGTGTTCTTCTTCTTTTACGAGGGAGGAGATAAGACTGAAGACCCAACGCCGCACCGACTCAGGGAAGCCCGCCGCAAGGGGCAGGTGTTCAAGAGTATGGAGTTAAATTCAGCGATCAATATACTGGGGGTAATGATTCTTCTTCTTGTTTTTAGCGCCGTGGCTTTCAAAGGTTTTGAAGATGTCTTTAATATATTTTTCGGTACCATGCTCACCACGCCTATTACTATGCTTAATGTGCAGGTAGTTTTCAGAGAAGCGGTCATGCGTTACCTGGTCATTATGCTGCCAATATTTTCAGTAGCCCTGGTTCTTGGTGTTGCCTCAAACCTGGTCCAGGTTGGTTTCCTGGCTTCAACAGAGCAAATGTCACCGCAGTTGAATCGTCTGAACCCGCTTGAGGGTTTCAAAAAAATATTATCAAAAAAAGCGCTTTTCGAAATGGTTAAAGCACTCTTGAAAATAGCAATTATTGGAACGGTAACCTATCTTTTCGTTCAGAGCCGGATGAACACCATGCTGCTGCTGGTTAACCAGACTGCAGCTTCCAGCCTGAAAGTTTTCTGGAACACGATGGCCACCCTGGGCATTATTGTCGGACTGGTCTTCCTGGCGCTTGCTTTTATGGACTATATTTTTCAGCGCCATGAATATAAAAGCAGTCTTAAAATGAGCCGTAAGGACATTAAAGATGAATATAAACAGCTCGAGGGTGACCCCCTGGTGCGGGCTAAACTGCGGGAGAAACAGCGTCAGCTAGCCAGAGAGCGGATGATGCAGGATGTGCCTACGGCCGACGTGGTTATTACCAACCCGACCCATATCGCCATTGCCCTGGTTTACCATGAAGGTGAACATAGCGCGCCCAGGGTTGTTGCCAAGGGCGTTGAAGTTCTGGCCCAGAGAATCAGGGAAATAGCTGCAGAGCACGATATAGCCATTGTTGAAAATCCACCGGTGGCACAAATGCTCTGGAAACATACCGAGATTGGTGAAGAAATTCCAATTGAACTTTACCAGGCAGTGGCTGAGATCATGGCCATGGTCTACCAGGCTAAAGAAAAAAGCCTGGTTTAAAAGATATTAGCAGAAAGGTGGGGAAAAAATGGCGGTAAGCAGTCGCAGCGATTACTCACTTAATTCGCTTGGCCGGATGATCAGGGGCAATACCGATATGATGGCTGCTATAGGCTTCATTTTCATGATTACTATTATCATCATCCCCATCACCACCTGGATGCTCGATATTTTGCTAACACTTAACATTGCTTTGGGCTTAGTAATATTGCTGGTGACCCTTTTCTCCAGCGATACCCGTGAACTGAATATATTCCCTTCGATTTTACTGACAGCGACGCTTTTCCGCCTGGCTCTGAATATTTCTTCAACTCGCCTCATTTTATCTCAGGCTGATGCCGGAGATGTCGTTCAGGCATTTGGCCAGTTCGTGGTAGCCGGCAATTATGTGGTCGGTCTGGTTGTTTTCATCATTATTACACTGGTTCAATTTGTGGTTATTACCAACGGTGCCGGGCGTATTGCCGAGGTAGCCGCCCGCTTTACCTTAGATGCCCTACCCGGTAAACAGATGAGCATTGATGCCGATTTCAATGCCGGTTTGATCGATGAAGAAACGGCGCGCACCAAACGTAAAGATATGCAAAAAGAAGCTGATTTCTACGGTTCAATGGACGGTGCCAGTAAGTTTGTGCGCGGGGATGCCATAGCCGGTATTGTTATCGTGCTGGTAAATATCTTAGGCGGCCTTGGCATTGGTGTGATGCAAATGGGCATGTCCTTTGAGGATGCTGCTTCCACATTTACCATTCTTACTATCGGAGACGGACTGGTAGCCCAGGTGCCGGCCCTTTTAATCTCAACTTCAGCCGGTATGCTGGTAACCCGTTCTACCGCCGAAGCATCTTTTGGTGAAGAAATAGCTACTCAGATTTCTGCCTTTCCCAAGGTAATATTGTTGGCCTCTGTGTTGCTCTTTGTCCTGGGCATTGTCCCCGGCCTTCCTTCCCTGCCTTTCTTTCTGCTGGCTGGTGCCGGTGGCCTGTTATCCTTTATTCTTTTTAAAGATAAAAGAACTGCTGCCGCTGAAGTGATAGCCGAGGCTGAGCAGGAAACTGCGGCAGTCAAACCTGAACCTGATGACTTCCGGGCGTTGCTGAAAGTAGAATTATTAGAAGTGGAAATTGGCTATAACCTGGTCGAGTTGACCGACGAAGCCAGGGGAGGCAACTTACTGGAGCGGATTACCGCTGCCAGGAAGCGCGCCGTAAATGATCTCGGTATCATTATTCAGCCGATCCGGGTTCGTGATAACCTGCAGTTGGGTCCCTTTGAATATCGCTTTAAATTAAAGGGGAATGAAATATCCCGCGGGCAGGTTCGCCCCGGCCTCTATATGGCCTTGAATCCGGAGGGAGACCTGCCTCCGGAGCTTGACGGCATTGATACACGGGAGCCTACTTTTAACCTGCCGGCGGTCTGGATTGCCGAAGATCAGAAAAATAAGGCCGAATCGCTCGGCTGTACTGTTGTTGACGCCGCTACTGTTTTGATCACTCACCTGACGGAAGTAATTAAGAATAGCGCCCACGAACTATTGGGGCGTCAGGCAGTAAAAGAGATGATCGAGTCCCTGAAAGAGGCGAATCCGGCTGTTGTTGAAGAACTTACATCAGATGTGCTTTCCCTGGGTGAAGTCCAGAAAGTAATGCAGAACCTGCTTAAAGAGAAAGTACCGCTGCATGATATGGTAACATTGCTCGAAGAGCTTTCAGATCAGGGGCGGATGACAAAAGATCTTGATGTCCTGACCGAATCAGTGAGGCAGGCTCTGCGGCGAACCATTACCGGGCAGTATGTTAATTTAGAAGGGGAGCTGGAGGTTGTAACCATTGATCCAAAGCTTGAAAAAATGATCACTGAATCAATTCAGGTAACCCGCCAGGGCAATTTCCCGGTGATGGACCCCGCAACAACCCAGAGCCTGGTTGATGGTATTGGAAGAGTTGTTGATAGCCTTGCCAAGAAGGGGATATCCCCCATATTGCTGACATCACCGGCTGTTCGCCTGCCTTTGAAACGCCTTTTAGATCGTTTTCACCTGCCGGTAGCGGTACTATCGATTAATGAAATACTGCCGGAAGTCAGAGTGGAAGCAGTGGGAGTGATCAAGGAAAATGAGAATTAGGAAGTATCTTGCCGAAGACATGAAAGAAGGACTGGCACGGGTTAAAAAAGACCTTGGGTCTGATGCGATTATTATAAGCAGTCGTCGCGTGAGGCGAAAGGGCTTTCGCGGTCTATTTGCTCCCAAGCAGGTAGAGATAGTAGCTGCAATCGACCCGAAAAGGCAGGAAGTTGCCTCAGACGCTGTTATGTTGAAGCAGGTCATAGCGAAAGATAAAAAAATGTCAGCAATGGCTGAAGAACTTAAAGAATTGCGGGAAACTGTATCTGAGCTTTCGGTTGTAGCCGCAATCAGCGAAAACGAAGGATCGAAACCGGGTATCATCACAAAAAAGAAAAGTTCTGCTTACTGGCGCACTTATCTGGAGCATCACGATCTGGATCCGGCCTTGCTTGAAGAGATTTTTACTGAAGCAGAGTTGGAAGCGGCTGTGCCGGGCCGTATGAGCCACCAAAAAATGGCTGATATTCTGCGGGATAAGGCAACGCGAAAAGTGACCTGTGGCAATGGAACGAAATGCCGCACCCAGATTTTTATCGGGCCGACCGGTGTAGGAAAAACAACTACCCTGGCTAAACTGGCAGCCAGATTTTCCATGAGCCAGCATGAAAATGTCGGGCTTGTTACTATAGACCATTACCGTGTCGGGGCTATTGATCAGCTGCGAACCTACGCAGAAATAATGGATCTGCCTTTTGAAGTGGTTATGAATCCGCAGGATCTTTTTAAAGTTTTAATGCGCCTTGAAGGGTGCGACCGTATTCTGGTTGACACGGCAGGTCGATCAACAGGCAGTGAAGAACAGTTAGAAGACCTGGTGCCCTACATTGACATGCTTTTGCCGGCTGATATTCATCTGGTGATCAGCGCCACAACCCGGCGTCAGGATATCGGCTATATAACAGAACGGTTTAAGCGTTTAAAATATAACCGCCTGATTGTAACCAAACTTGATGAAACAAATGCCTATGGCGCAGTTTTAAACGGCTCATATTATACCAAGATGCCCCTTGTATACCTGACTGACGGGCAGAGAGTGCCTGAAGATATCATACTTGCATCGGAAATTGATCTGGCCGGGCTATTATGGAAGGTGGGATGAACATGGGTGATCAGGCTGAACAGTTAAGAGCAGAGGCTCTGGAAAAAGCTTTTCATAACCAGGTGCCAATTCCCCGACCGCTTTCCGGGCAATGCCGGGTGCTGACAATCACCAGTGGAAAAGGCGGCGTTGGCAAAACAAGTCTTGTTTTAAACCTGGGCCTGGCTCTGATCCGTATCGGCTATAAAGTTGTGGTCATTGATGCTGACCTTGGTTTGGCAAATATCGATGTAATGATCAACGCCATACCACGCTACAACCTGATTGATGTAGTCAATGGTGAAAAAAAATTAAAAGATATTATAGTCAGTGGTCCGCTTGATCTGAAAATAATTCCGGGCGGTTCTGGACTATTCGATCTCGCCAATATTGATCAGGCTAAAAGAGCGATCTTACTTGATCAAATGGGTGACCTTGAAAATGAAGGAGACTTCATTTTGATCGACACTGCAGCGGGCCTGTCACGTAATGTGATCAGCTTTGTTGGCGCTGCCGATGATTTTATCCTGGTCACAACACCTGAGCCGACAGCGCTTACAGATGCCTATGGTATGCTTAAGGTCGTTGCCGAAAAAGGCCTGCAGAACCGCAGTGAGGTTATTGTTAATATAACCCGCAGTATGCAGCAGGGGCAAAAAACATTTAATGGGTTGAACCGCGTTGTGCAAGAATATTTACCATCAATGAAGCTTAACTATCTTGGGGATGTACGTTATGATTCAGCCGTAAGCAGCGCTGTGCATGATTTTGTGCCTTTTGTCATTAGCAGGCCAAAAAGTAATGCTTCCGCAGCAGTTAATAGAATCGCCTGGCGCATCGCCGCCAACGGTGAGGCCGGTATGCCCGGAAGGACAGGTATAAGCGGTTTTATCGACAGATTGAAAGATTTAACATGCTGATGAGGCGGGGGAGGATTGCCCGGGACATGATTGAACAGCTAAGAGCGAATACACAGTTGCAAATATTAAACGAATATGAGCAGGAATATTACCTGGCAACAATTAAAGAAGCCGGTGCGGATAGCTTCACTATCCTGGAACCGGTTTCCGGCGGTAAAACCCTTGACATGCCGCAATATAGCAGCTGGCAGTTTTGTCTGCCCGGAGAAGATGCTGTTTACTTTTTTACTGCACGCATTGTCGGGGTCAGTAAAGAAGGTGGAGAGACTGCGTACGTAGTCAAAAAACCTGATTCAGCGCACCGCCAACAGCGGCGTGGACATGTTCGAGTTCCCTGCCATCATAATTTAATTTACTGGAATTGGGATGAAACGGCTATTGAGGGGCTAGCGTCACCGGCGATTGCAACCCGCTCTTCTGATTTGTGGGAAGATCCGATCTGGATTAATGATTATTTAGGAAATCTTGAAAAAAGAGTCGCCGGAAAAAATTCTTTCACTCTTGACATGTCAGGTGGTGGTTTACGCATGGTAACCCTTGAACCACTTGAACGTCAAGAGCACCTGTTTATTAAATTGACCCTTGATGAGCAGCGTTCCCGTCAGGTTCTTCTGCTTGAAGCAAAAGTTGTTCGGGTTGTACCGCTGAATATTGGTGGGTGGAAAAGGTACAGGGTTGGAGTCAGCTTCGCCAATCTTGACTTAAAGGTACAGGAGCGTATAATCAGCTACCTTTTCAAGTTGATGCGCAAGAAACTAGAAACTGTAAGAGGAGGTCTGGTGGGGTGACTTTGCTTGAGCGAAATGCTAAAAAGTTATATCAAGAACAGCACGGCTGTGGCAGCGGGGAAGAAGTTGTTACAAAATACTTGCCCTTAATTAAAAAACTTGCCGGCAAGCTTAGCATAGCCCTGCCCCCTTCATTG
>CAYWDA010000017.1:0-4177 GCA_964456945.1 uncultured Syntrophomonadaceae bacterium | reverse complement strand
TCATTTTCATTTTCATCTTCATCTTCATCTTCGTCATTTTCTTCCGTAATGCCCAGCTCTTCCAGACGTCTTTTCTCTTCTTGTTCCTCTAAATATTCGGGGCTGTCAACCAGAACAATCGGCGGCCAAGGTTCGGCATCGAAACCGAAAACATCTTTAATAATCTGCAGGCGTTGATCATCAAAGATTACCTGGTACCAAATGCCATCCTTCATGTGTCCGCCACCGTTTACGGTATAAAAATTCAGGTTCTCGTCAGAAATATTAAGATCGCGTGCATAGTAGGCCAGCGCCGCAATCTGCTTGTAAGACAGGTCTGTCTCAACATAATCCTTGTAGATGCGGTAAGTTGCCGGTATATCAGTTATACGGCCCTGTTCACGCAGGTAGTAGAAAGTTTCTTTAAGCAGGTTCATCTGGCGATCAATTCGCCCGTAATCCTGGTTCGTTTTATCGTCTCTGTATTGCAGGTAGCGCAGAAAGGTTTTACCATCCATCATCTGGGGCCCTGCCGGCACTAATACCCGCCCTATTTCCCAGTATTTATCGATAATTTCTTCTTCAACCTCGTAATAGACGCCACCCATGGCGTCAACTAATTCAATGATCGAATACATGTCAACTGAAAGGTGATAATGAATCGGGATGCCACCTAAAACGTTACTTACAGTCTGCAAGGTGTAACGGATACCCTCAGCCTCAGGGTCGTCTCCCGAACCATAGATATAGCCATAATAAAATGAGTGGTTAATTTTGTCGTGAAATCCGTTCATGCCATGAATCGGCACGTAGGAATCACGGGGAATACGCACCACAGAAATCTGGCCGCTGTCAAAATTGATTGAAAGTACGGCCAACATATCGGGGCGGAAAAGATATTCACCCATCGATTCACGGTTCCAGCCGCGGTCAAAACCGAGCAGGCCTATATTAACAATATGCTCAGGAAAAACTTCATCAATAGCGTAGGTCGTTTCAAAAGTGACCTCATCAAGCAGCACACGCTGTGTTTCTTTCACCTGACCGAAAAAAGCAAGTGCATAAACTCCGGTTGCCAGCACCAGTAAAATTAAAGCTACAGCGGCAATCAGTAAGCCTTTCTTCATTCCGCGCAGCGGTTTCTTTGCCCTAATTGACTGTTCACCGGCATCTTCTAGCTCTCCGAATAATTCTTGCTCCGTCGGGTTTATTATCTCATCAGAGTTTTCAGCGCCGTATTGATCAGGCCGGTCTGCACCATGTTCATTATCACGGTCATTACCCACCCGCATTACCCCCTTCTATTTCTAAACTGCCTCTAGCCCAATTATATCATGCCGGGTAAAGTTTCAACTTTATTCCCACTCAGGAAGCACTGGTCTGCCCACAGATAATCCCACAAACCGAAACGACCTACAGGCAGAATGCCGCAGTGTCGCAGGTGATCAAGAACAAAATTACGCCTTTTAACCATTCCGAGATCAAAAACAACATTAGCATAGGGCAGAGTGCGAAAATCAACCTCTAAGATCGATTTGCGCAATGCCAGGCCCATCTTTTCTGCTGCTAGAATAACATGCTCAACCAGATCTTCTCCGGCCATAGGCAGCGGTTTTTTACGCGAAAAATAGCTCTCAAACTGCAGCGAACTGCATCCATCAGGAACATTAGCTGGTGATTTGCGGTAGGGAGCGTGAACCCGGGCGGGCAATATTTCACTATCATAGATATAGAACCAAAGATGATCCCCGGCCTGTTTTTCTTTGAAACCGATTGACACAAGAGCAGTGGAGGTAGCCCATAGTGTTTGAGCCGCATCCTTCACTGTCACAGGCACACCGGAAAGCATTTCGATCAAATCAGGCAGGGGCACACTGCTAACCAGATGCTCGAAATATTCGCGAGATCCGTCGCTGCAGTCAACGTAGCGTTTGACGGGGTCAATTTTCACAGCTTCTTTGCCGCAACGCAAATCCAGACCTTCCACTAACGGTTCCAGAAAAGTACGGTAACCGCCACGGCGCGGGTAGAGCATTTCGGGCAGGTAATAGGTTGAAGGGGTTTGATCAGTCATCGCTCCGTAAAGCACCTCTTCGAGTGATGGGCGGTAAAGACGGTTGCCGATCCAATCGGCGCTCATATCTTTCGCCGGCACAGTCCAGTATTTTTCCGTGTAGCGAGCCGGAAAACGCGAGGCAATAACCTCACCAAACTGCTCGGCTAACCACCTTTGATAATCGGGATCACTACTTCTGTCGGGTCGCTCAATAAAGCTTTTAATCGCTTCAACCTTTTCTTCTACCGGCAGGAGGTAAAGATTGTTCTGCACAGGATGCTTCAGCCACCGCCCCTGTTCAAAGTTGTAAGGTTCAGGCCGGTGGATAATATAATCGGTCAATTCCAGCACGGCACGATATTCTTCATTGCTACTGAAAGCAAAATGCACACCGCTGTCAAAGCGGAAACCGCCCAGTTCAAAATTATCAAGCAGTCCACCCCAGCGCTCTTTTGCCTCAAATATAACTGCTTCCCGTCCCATTTTGCGGGCGTGCCAGGCAGCCGAAATACCGGCCACTCCACCACCTAAAACTAATATTTCAGCCATCACGACCTCCTGAGTCTATAATCTGCCGCCAAATAATCACCTTATTGGCTCCCGTTCTGCAACTTTCTTCCGCACGCCCTTTGATGCTTCCCGGTTAAATAGGGTCGGAATAGTTAAGAGCAGAATCCGAAAATCCAGAAAGAGTGAGTAGTCGGAAAGATAATATAAGTCATAACGCAGTTTATCGTGCGTATTGGTAGCGTAATGACCGTAAACCTGGGCTAGCCCGGTAATACCAGGTTTAACCAGATGACGTAGTTTATATTCAGGCATTTCCCGCTGGAATTGATCTACAAAAAATGGCCGTTCAGGGCGTGGGCCAACAATGCTCAGTTCGCCGCGCAAAACATTATAGAGTTGCGGTAGCTCATCAAGGCGGGCAGCACGCAACAAACGCCCTACTTTTGTTACCCTGTCATCGGCTTCGGTCGAAAAAACCGGTCCACTCTCTTCTTCAGCACCGGTAATCATTGTTCGTAATTTGTAGAGGGTGAAGACACGGCCGTAGAGGCCAACCCTTTCCTGGGCAAAGATTACCGGTCCCGGGGAAGAAAAGCGCACAGCCAATCCGGTTATTGCCAACAGAGGCAGGGCTGGCAGGGCAATAAAAAAGGCCAGCGTCAGGTCAAATAAGCGTTTTGTAAAAAGCTGCAAAAAAGTAAGCTGCATGTCATGGCATTCGATAACCGGTGTGTCATGCACCTGGGTCATTGCTGCCCTGGTGAGAATAATTTCATATAGTTCGGGAATGATAAAGACTTCAATATTGTAATCGAAACTTTCGCGGATAATACTGTTCTTCTGATCCATATCCAGAGCGCCGGTAATCATCACCGCATCGGCCTCCGACAGCCATCTGCCAAGCTGATCGACCTTCTCCGGCTGCAAAATCTTGATCACTTCAAATATGCCCTGCGGCAGGTTCATGATTTTCTCCAGAGCCTGTTCCGCATCAATACTGCTACCGATAACAATCAACTTTTTCTGGCCATGAATCCATAGTTCAAGGCGCCAGTAGAGAATCCGCCACCCAAGCAGCAGCAAAAACTGCAGCAGGGGTGCCGCTATAAACACTGCGCGTTGAAAAATAAAAGCCCTCGTCCAAAAGGCAAAGAAAATCGAAAAAAATGTCAAACCCAGCACACCAATAGTCAGCGCGCGCACTATCGGTGTAAAACCACTGCGCTGGCGGGAATAGAGGCCCAGGTTGTTGAAAAGCAGTACCGTAACCAGCGACACAGCAGGCAGTAGAAAAATAAGAGGACCAATCTGAATGGCCTGCAATTCACCCGTAGCAATTACAAAGCCGAAATAAAGCCCCAGATTCGCCAAAGACAGATCGACCAGGGCAACCAGCCATTTAGGGATTCCGACAGGCTTAATATTTCCGCCATTTCTCTCAAGCGCCATTAACAACATCTCCGCTAGCTATAATGATTACTGTGAACTTATCACATTATAGCACTCTCCGATCTATGGCTCAATAAATTATCATATTCTTGCCCCTTTTTACCCCTTTGTATGATGTTTGTATGATGGAGTGAATCGTTTATAATACCTGATGCCGCGGAAGATCTGCAGCAGGTTGCCAAG
>CAYWDA010000016.1:0-22880 GCA_964456945.1 uncultured Syntrophomonadaceae bacterium | reverse complement strand
CTGCCGTGCAGTGCCCCATACCGGTTATTCTCGGCGGGCACTCACTGGTTTCGGGCAGCCTCTGGGCTTTATGCGATGAACTTGATCCGGTTAGGAAAGCCTGACCGTCAGCGATGATCGGGACTTTTTGACCCCCTCTTTGAAAGGAGCTTAACGATGGCCGCATTTATGAAAGGGTTATTCGGCGATCCCAACGAAAAAGAAATTCGCCGCCTGCAAAAGATTGTTGACCAGGTCAATGAACTTGAACCGTGGGCGAAAGAACTTAAAGATGAAAACTTTTCGGCAGAGACTGCGCGTTTTAAAGAGCGGCTGCAGCAGGGTGAGCTCTTAGATGAGATTCTGCCTGAAGTTTTTGCCCTGGCCCGGGAAGCCGCACTTCGCGTAACCGGAATGCGCCCCTTTGATGTTCAGTTGATGGGCGCTGTTGTACAGCACCAGGGCCGCATATCGGAAATGAAAACCGGTGAAGGGAAGACACTGGTTGCCACCCTGCCGGCCTACCTTAATGCCCTGGAAGGCAAAGGGGTGCATATTGTAACCGTTAACGATTACCTGGCCCGCCGCGACCGCGGCTGGATGGGCCCGATCTTTGAATTTCTCGGTTTAAAGGTTGGCCTGGTGGTGCAGAACCTCGAACCGGAAGAGCGCCGTAATGCTTACCAGGCCGATATTACTTATGCCACCAACAACGAACTCGGTTTCGATTACCTGCGCGATAACATGGTTCTCTACAAAAATGACATGGTGCAGCAGAACCTGCACTACGCTATTGTTGACGAGGTAGACAGTATTTTAATCGATGAAGCGCGCACTCCGCTGATTATCAGCAGCCGCGTTGAAGCCCAGGAAGATTACGGCCGCTGGAAAAATGAAGTTGAACACCTGATTCGCAAGCAGGGCCGCCTGGTAGCCGATTTGCTTGTTGAAGCGCGTAAAGATCTTGATGCTGAAGAGCGGGAAGAAGCATCTGAAAAGCTGTTACTGGCCCGCCGGGCTTCGCCAAAAAATAAAAACCTGATGAAAATGATGAAAGAGCCGGGTATGGAGCGGCTGGTTGAGCGAACCAAGCAGCGCCTGATGACTGAAAAACGCCTGAACCAGCTTGATGAAGAGCTTTACTACAATATCGATGAGGCGACCCGCCTGGCCGATATCAAGGATAAAGGCTACCGCGAGCTTGAACGGGTCAACCCCCAGTTACTAAAATTGCTGCGCATCGGTAAAGATAGCATTGATGACGATCATGATGAAGAGCAGGAAATGGAATCAGCCGGCGAGCACCGCCACTACTTTGATCAGCTGATCAAGGCATACTCGCTGTTTGAACGTGATGTGGATTACGTGGTTCAGGACGGCAAGGTGATCATCGTTGATGAATTTACCGGTCGCCTGATGCCCGGTCGCCGTTATTCGGACGGGCTGCACCAGGCAATAGAAGCGAAAGAGGGCGTACAGGTGCAGGCTGCAACGCGCACCGTAGCGTCGATTACTTTCCAGAACTATTTCCGGATGTATGACAAAATTGCCGGTATGACAGGGACTGCTCTTACCGAAGAGGAAGAATTCAAAAAGATTTATGGTATGGATGTAGTCGCCATTCCTACCAATAAGCCGCTGATTCGCGAGGAGTGGCCGGACCTGATCTATAAAAGTGACCGGGCCAAGTTCCAGGCCGTGGTCGAAGAGATTATTGAGTGTCGTAAGAGGAACCAGCCGGTTCTGGTTGGCACAATTTCCGTTGAAAAATCAGAGATGCTCAGCAAAATGCTTAAACGTCAGGAAGTTGAGCATGAGGTGCTCAACGCCGTCAACCACAACCGTGAAGCGTACATTATCGCCCAGGCCGGAAGGAAGGGCGCGGTGACCATATCAACCAACATGGCCGGCCGTGGAACCGACATTATTCTCGGCGGCAACCCTGAATACCTGGTTAAGGAACGGCTGGAAAAAGAATTCAAAGCCGAAGAAAATGAACTTGACCCGGAAGCTGCCGAACGCTGGCAAAAGCGTTTTGCCGAGCTGATTGATGAGGCTGTAGCCGAGACTCAAAAACAGCGGGAAGATGTTATCAAAATGGGTGGATTGCATGTGCTCGGCACCGAACGGCACGAAAGCAGGCGGATAGACAATCAGTTGCGTGGGCGCTCAGGGCGCCAGGGTGACCCCGGTTCTTCACAGTTTTTTGTATCGCTGGAAGATGACCTGATGCGCCTTTTTGGCGGAGATAATATAGCTTCGCTCATGGATCGTTTCGGTATCGAAGAAAATGTGCCTATCGATCATCCCCTGGTTAGCAGGGGAATCGAAAATGCCCAGAAGAAAGTCGAATCGCGCAACTTCGAAATTCGCCGCAATCTGCTTGATTACGACGATGTGCTTAACAAACAGCGTGAAGTAATTTACAGTCAGCGTCGCCGCGTGCTTGAAGGCGAAAATGTTAAAGAGCCGATTATCGAGATGGTCGATGAACTAATCGGCAGGCTTGTTCACGAATATGCTGCCGAACAGGGTTTTCTTGATGATGAACACTCGCGTGCCTTGCTTGAGCGGGTGGAGGACCTGGTGGCGCGTAAAGGGAAAGTTTCCCTGACCCTGCTGGTTGACCGCGAAATGGAAGATGTGCGTGATTTGTTGAGCGATGAAGCGCGATCGTTTTATGAAGCGCGTGAAAGAGAATTTACGCCCGAGGTGATGCGCGAGTTAGAACGGGTCGTGTTGCTGCGCACAGTTGACCGTCACTGGATGCTCTTTATCGACGCCATGCATCAGCTGCGTCATGAAATTCATACCCAGGCCTATGCTCAGCGAGACCCGCTCGTTGAGTATAAAAGGCAAAGTTTTGACATGTTTGAAGATATGATACAACAGGTTCAGACTGACGTAGTGCGCTCTGTTTACCAGGTGCGCGTATCGGCTGCACCCCAGCGCAAGGCAGTCACCGGAGAAGCGACCGGTTACCAGCCGCAAATTGCCGCTGTCGGCGGTGGCCAGGCTGCCGCCCAGTCTGCCCCCGCAAAATCTGCTTCAGGCAGCGCCGCTTCTCAGGGCAGGCCGCCCAAACCGGAGCCAGTCAGTGTGGATAAGATCGGCCGTAACGAACCATGCCCCTGCGGCAGCGGTAAAAAATATAAAAAATGCTGTGGAACTTAGCAGGCATCATTTTGAATGATTAACCCGGAATGCTGCCTGATTTCAGGAAAGTTGGTGACTAAATGCTGAAAGAATATCGCGAGGAACTGATCCTTCAGCAGAGCAGATTTGACGAAATGAGGGCTTCTCTTTGAGTACGATGCGAAGCTGAATGAACTGGGTGAGGCTGAAGCCAAAGCTGCCGATCCGGCAATGTGGGAAGATAGCGCCCGCACCCAGGAATACCTGAAGAAACAGGGGGCGCTGCGTGAGCAGCTTCGGCCGCTGCAGGATCTGGAACGGATGCTTGAAGAAGCCGGAGTATTTCTAGAACTGGCCGGTGAAGAAGAGTCTGATCAGTCTGAAGCTGTTCGTGAGGCCGGGCTGATCATAGAAGAGATCGGCAAACGCCTTGAGAAGATGGAGCTGGAAACCCTCTTTAGTGGAAGCTATGATTTTAATGCTGCCATTGTTTCGCTTCACCCCGGGGCCGGCGGTCTCGAGTCGCAGGATTGGGCCGAGATGCTGTTGCGCATGTATTACCGCTGGTGCGAGCAGAAAGGCTTCCAGGTTGAACTGGTTGATCTGCTGACCGATGATGAAGCCGGTATTAAGAGCGCCACGTTTATTGTGCGCGGTCATGCTGCTTACGGATTTCTGCAGGCTGAAAAAGGGGTCCACCGTATGATCCGCATCTCGCCTTTCGACACATCAAAAAGGCGTCATACCTCTTTTGCTTCCGTGGATGTGATTCCCGAGGTTGAAGAAGAGGCCTACGTGATCAATCCTGATGATCTGAAAATAGACACCTTCCGGGCGAGCGGGGCTGGCGGACAGCACGTCAACAAAACCGATTCAGCGGTGAGGATTACCCACCTTCCCTCGGGATTGGTGGTCAGTTGTCAAAATGATCGATCGCAGCACAGCAACCGTCAGCAGGCGATGCGTGTCTTGCAGGCACGGTTGGTTGAATTGAACCGCCTTGAGCAGGCGGAAGAGATTAACGCCGAGCGTGGTCACCAGCGGGAAATCGGTTTTGGCAGCCAGATTCGCACCTATACTTTTCACCCCTTTACCCTGGTCAAAGATCATCGCACCGGTGTAGAGGTTGGCCAGGTCGATACAGTAATGAATGGTATGCTAGACCCCTTCATCGAAGGGTATCTGCGCTGGAAAGCGCGCGGGAGTATCCCGCTTAAAAAGTAGGAGAAACAGATGAAACTTACAATACCGAAGCTTAGTAAAAACGCGGTCAGAATTATTGCCATCGATTTCATGGGTATTCTGATTGGCTCTGTAATTCTTGCCGTTGGCCTGAACATGTTCATGGTTCCTAATATGCTGGCCCCAGGAGGAATCAGCGGGCTTGCGGTAGTAATTTACTACCTCATAAAATTTCCGGTTGGAGTAACGATCATTGTCCTCAATATTCCCCTTTTTATTATCGGCTACCTTGTACTCGGGCCCAGGGTAGTAATTCAAAGCCTGCTCGGCACTTTTCTTTTTTCCCTGGCTGTTGAAATTACAGCACCTCTGCTGCCTGCTGCAACAGATGACTTGTTACTCGCTGCTGTCTATGGCGGTGTGGTAATGGGGGTTGGGGTTGGCCTGGTTTTTCGCTTTCGCGGTTCGACAGGGGGAACGGGCTTACTGTCACTGATCCTGGCCAAGGTCTGGGGGATCAGCCCGGGTCAGGCTATGTTCTGGGGTGACCTGGTTGTGCTGGCCCTGGCCGTTTTTGTTTTCGGCACTGAAGCGGCAATGTATGCCACACTGGCGCTTTTTGTTAGCATCAAGGTTATCGATGCCATACTGGAAGGTATCGGCACAGCCAAATCGGTCATTATCATTACCCGCTGCGGGTCACAGATTAATGAAAAACTGCTTTACGAACTTGGTCGCGGGGTAACCAGGCTGGAAGGGCAGGGCGGATATACCGGTGAAGGACGCGAAGTGTTGCTCTGCGTGGTTGCCCGCCAGCAGACTGCCAGGCTGAAGGCGATCATCTATGAAGCCGATCCGGGCGCTTTTGTGATCATCGGTAATGCCACCGAAGTCCACGGGGAAGGCTTTAAATCAATGCAGCAGGGATAAGTTTAAGGCCCGATTATTTGCATAATAAGTAAAAATAGAATAATATATTAGCCAGGAACAGATCATTAGCCATGAATATTTTATGATATCAGGGAAGGTCTGACTGCATGGTTGAAGCAAAGAATATGTTCATGAAATACGAAAAAGGCGGGCGTTATGCCCTTGAAGAAGTCAGTTTTAACATTGAACGCGGTGAATTTGTATTTTTTGTCGGTTCGAGCGGGGCAGGTAAATCGACCCTGCTGAAGTTGATTATCAGGGAGATTAAGCCTACTGATGGTGTCCTGAGAGTATTTGGCCGTGACGTGGGGCGGTTGCCGCGGCACCGCTTGCCCTATCTGAGGCGCAATATCGGGATGGTCTTTCAGGACTTCAGGTTGATGGAAGAACGCTCTGCTTTCGACAATGTTGCTTTTGCCATGGTTGTAACCGGGGCGTCAAACCGGGAGATCCGCAAGCGGGTGCCTCATGTGCTGGGGCTGGTAGGCTTGCAGGATAAGGCTAAGGCAAGGGTGTGCGATCTTTCCGGCGGCGAGCAGCAGCGTGTAGGCTTGGCCCGGGCTATTGCCAATCGGCCGGCGATGATTGTTGCCGACGAACCGACCGGCAACCTTGATCCGGGAACAACGCTTGATATTATGAACCTGTTGCGCAGCATAAACCTGCGTGGCACGACGGTACTGGTTGCTACCCACAACCGGGATATAGTCGATCGCTTTAAAAAGAGGGTTCTCTACTTCGACAACGGCAAGCTGGTCGGTGATGAGCAGAAGGGGATTTACTCTCATGTTCATTAGCGGTTTTTTCTATATTATTGGTGAAACCTTTAAGGGGCTTTACCGCAACCGCTGGATGTGTATCACCTCAACCGGGGTTGTAGTTGTTACGCTTCTTATGCTTGGTGTCTTTATGATGGTTAACCTGAACATACGCTACATTACAGATACAGTTAAAGATCAGGTTGAAATTGTTGTCTATATCGATGACCTGGCCGATGATAAAACCCTGGGAGATCTCGAAAATCAGCTTGCCACCCATCCCAATGTAGAAGCGATTCGCTACGTGTCAAGTGAAGAGCATATGGGGCGTCTGCAGCGCCAGTTGGGCGGCATGCTGGAGGGTTACGAGAGCGGACTCGATAACCCGCTGCTTGCCTCGTATGAAGTGAGAACCTGGGAACCCGAATCGGTTGTACCTTTAGCCGAAGAATTTGAGACTTATCCGGGGGTGTCGGCGGTTTTTTACGGGCAGGGTTACGTGGAAAACCTTTTTGCAGTGACCGGAGTGATGCAGATGGTTGGTCTGGCCCTGATGGTCGGACTTTCTATAACAGCTGTATTCCTGATTTCTCATACCATTAAACTGACGGTAATGATGCGCAAGCGTGAGATAACAATCATGAAGTATGTCGGGGCTACAAACTGGTTTATTCGCTGGCCCTTTGTTCTTGAAGGTTTACTGATGGGCTTTGCCGGTGCGGCGCTGCCCATGATTGGTCTTTACTATATATACCAGTTTTCGGTAGATTGGGTAGTAACGAACAACCTGCTCTTTCTGAGCCTGCTGCCGGTACGGCAGGTGGTTATTGAACTGGCGAAATACCTGGTTCCCCTTGGAACCGCGCTTGGTGTCTTAGGCAGTATGTTCTCAATGGGGCGCTTTTTGAAAGTATAGAGAAAAGTTCTAATTCAGGGAGGATATGACCATGGTTGGCTGGAGAAAAAGCTTTTTAACAGCTCTGCTCCTTTCCCTCTTGATCGTCCTCAGTATGGCTCTGCCGGTCTATGCGGTTACAAATGACGAAATTGAATCGAAACAGCAGGAGCTTGAAGAGATTGAGAAGCGGCGGCGTGACGAAAAAAGTGCGCTTGAACAGCGCCTTAATCGCGAAGCTGCTCTTAGGGATGAGCTAATGCAGCTGGAAAGCCGGCTTCATGAGCTGCGTGCGGAACAGGAACGTCTTGGCGGTGAAATATTGATAGTTGAAGAAGAGATTCGCCGGGCTGAAGAAGAGCTGGCCGATGCAGAAGGTGACCTGCGCTACCAGGAAGGATTGCTGAAACTGAGGTTGCGGGCGATTCAACAGCACGGTGTGATTTCTTACCTTGATGTGCTCTTTGATTCAAGCAGCTTCCCCGATTTTTTAACGCGCCTCCATAACCTGAGCGTTATTGCCACAAACGATCTGCGTTTGATTGAAGAAATTCAGGGAGAAAGAGATATTATTCAGGCCTGGAAAGATGAGCTGGAGATTAAAAAAAGCGGTTTGCAGAGCATGCAGAACCAGGTTGCATCCAACGAGGCCGAGATGGAAAGGGCTGCAAATGACAGGATTGTAATTCTGGACAGTCTGCAGGATGAAATATCCCAAAACCTGAAAGCAATTCAGGATCTGGAAAACGAAGCCCAGAAGCTTGATTCAGTGATTCGCCAGTTGATTAACGAAGCGGCAAGCCAGTTTTCCGGCTTATCGGGCGCCTTGCAGTGGCCTATCGAAGCGCCGACCTGGATCAGTTCCGGGTACGGATGGCGCAGGGATCCTTTTAGCGGGAACCAGGCCTGGCATGGTGGTGTTGATATTGCTCCGCATCACGGTGCAGCCAACTATATTTTAGCGGCAGCCGAGGGAAAAGTGATTTTCTCGGGCTGGAATGGCGGGTACGGTAATTGCCTGATGGTCGATCATGGCAACGGTACGGTAACCCTTTATGCCCACATGAGTAGTCTGCTGGTTCAGGCGGGCACCGTAGTGAGCAGGGGTCAGCGAATTGCCAGGGCTGGCACGACCGGTTACAGCACCGGAGTTCATCTTCACTTTGAGGTGAGGGAATTTAACAAGCCCGCCGTGCGCAGTTACCCCGGTGGCGGGTCAGATTATCGCTATAATCCGATGAATTACTTCTAAAGGGAATACAATCTCTGGTGAAGACAACATCCTTAAGCTATGACTGGAGCTGAACAATATGGGACTGAGAGATAAAAAAAATATATTTAGTGTACTGGCCATATTCCTGTTGATCCTGATCGGGTCAAACCTGGCCACTTATTATTTTGCGGAAAGCCGGGAAGGGATAGCGGTTTCAGCAGAAGAGGAAGCAACTACAGTTATAAAGTATGCTCCGCAGAGCCAGGGTCTGGTTGGCGATGCGGCTATTATCCAGGAAGCGATCGATACAATCAAGGCCAGCTATTTTT
This sequence comes from uncultured Syntrophomonadaceae bacterium, assembly GCA_964456945.1. GTDB lineage: Bacteria > Bacillota > Dethiobacteria > DTU022 > DTU022 > CAYWDA01. Next base: position 14,459 of record CAYWDA010000016.1, on the reverse strand, counting down.
ACCCGGTAGAGGATGATCTGCTTATAGAAGGCGCTGTGCGTGGTATGATTGAGAGTATTGGCGATCCCCATGTCCGCTATTATGATTTTGAGGCGCTGGAAGAATTTATGACCGAGACCAAGGGAACCTACGGCGGAATCGGTGTGCGTATAATTGAGGCCAATGGCAGTATTGTTGTCTTTGAAACCTTTGCCGACTCCCCCGCAGATCGCGGCGGCCTCAGCCCGGGCGACCGGATACTGGAAGCCGACGGGAGCGAACTGACCGGGCAGGGGCTGAGTTTTGCTGTTAGCTTACTGCGCGGTCCAGGCGACACGACGGTTGATGTTTTAATCAAGCGGCCTGGCGCTGACGAGCCCTTTGAACTTACTGTCGCCCGTGAAGAGATCAAGGTGGCAACCGTATCAGGAGAGATGCTGGAAAGCGGTCTTGGTTATATTCAGATCAGCAGCTTTGACAGTAATACTGCCGGGGAGTTTACCGAGCAGTTGAAAACTATGGAAAAGAGCGGCCTCGGTAAGGGGTTGATTCTGGATCTGCGTAATAATCCCGGAGGTCTTGTCGAACAGGCGGTTGAGATTGCACAACTTTTAGTGCCAGAGGGTGAAATTGTCAGGCTTGTTGGCCGGGATGATGACGTTAAGATGATCTATTATTCCAGCGCTGTAAAAAGGCCATACCCGATAGTGGTGCTGATTAACGAAGAGTCAGCCAGCGCTTCTGAATTGGTGGCTGGAGCTCTGCAGGACAGGGATGCAGCTCTGCTGGTTGGTAAAACAACTTATGGCAAGGCCTCGGTGCAGCAGCTTGAATTTCTTTCGAGCGGCACTGCTATCCTGGTGACCGTGGCGAAATACTTTACACCATCGGGGCATGATATTGATAAAAATGGTATTGAACCTGACTTTGACATTCCGATGCCCGAAATTCTGCGCTACTACCGCTATTTCCACCCCGATCGCCTTGAGCAGGGTGATTATGGGCCGGAAGTCGAAATGCTGCAGATGATGCTTGAGCAGATCGGCTATCAAATTGAAGTAACCGGTTACTTTGACGAGCAAACGGTCGAGGCAATCAAAGTTTTTCAGCAGTCGGCAGGTATCATGGGCAGTGGCGAATTTAACGATCTGACCTGGGTTGAACTGCGGGAAGCGTTAGATGATGCATCGTGGGAACAGGATGATCAGCTTAATTATGCCATCGATCTTTTTAAGAAACCGGGCATTTGGACTCTAACCGGAGAAAGCGACCAGTAAATGCAACCATTTATTGAGATAAGCCAGATATTTTTTACCACCTTTGCGCTCTCCCTGGTTATGCCGATCTACTGGATTGTGTTATTTCTGGTTTATCTGCAATACCGGCGGATAGTTGCTACCGAAGAGAAACTCTATGGGCGGACCATAAACAAGGTTGGCAGGCAGATGCTGCTTTCGGTAGCCCTGGGTGCTAGCGGTGGTTTTGCCGCCAGTGCAATTCTGGTATTTCTGGGCTTGTCTCTGGAACAGATTGGGCTCTATTTTATTTGGCCCGTTGCCCTGCTGCTTTTATTGATCAACCCGCGCTATCTCTGTTTTTCTTACGCCGGGGGTATTGTTGCCGTACTGGTTTTGTTCTTTCGTCACCTTTTGGTGCCTGTTTTCCCGGCTTTGGCAGAAAACAGTGTGGTGATCTCACTGCTTGGTATTCATATCCCGGCCCTGTTGGTCTTAATCGGACTGCTTCACCTGGTTGAAGCCATCCTCATTTACGTTGGCGGGCACTGGGGGAGCAGCCCGATTTATCTGAAAAAAGAAAGCGGAGAAGTGGTTGGCGCTTTTACCCTGCAGCGCTTTTGGCCTGTACCCCTGGTTGCGCTTCTGGTCGCTGTTGTCGTTCAGGTAGATATAGTGGGTGTGAGCATGCCCGAGTGGTGGCCCATTCTTCAGTCAACTCTGCAGCCCGGTGAAGGACAGAGCCTGCAGTATATGGTCGTCCCCGTAGCGGCCGGCCTCGGTTATGCTGATATGGCTCTTTCGTCAAAGCCGCGCGAGCGGGGCGCTTTTTCCGCCAAACTGCTCTTGCTTTACAGTATTGTCCTGCTTGTCGCGGCTGTCGGAGCCGAATATTTTCCCTGGTTGATTGTGCCCGGAATTCTTATCGCTCCAATCGGACACGAACTTTTGATTATTCATGGCAAAAAAAAGGAAGACAGTCGCCCGCCGCTCTACAGGCAGGATCAATCCGGCGTTGCCCTGATGATGGTGCTGCCTGACAGCGTCGCTTCTGAAGCAGGGCTTCAGGCAGATGACCTGATTCTCAGGGTTAACGGCGAAAGTGTGCATGATAACCGGGAACTGATGCAATTTGTTGAGCAAAGCTATTTTATGGTTTTAATCGAAGGAACCCGCGCCGGAGATGCTTTCTCTCTGATCCTGAAAAAGCGTGTTCGCGATGAGCATGAAGCAGGCGTTTCTTTCCAGTCCCGCCTTAGATCTCATTCAGTATATTCCAGCCTGCACCGCAGCGCCGAGCTGGGCTTAATTCCTGTTCCTGCTACCGATTCAGCTGTTTATCTTGAACTCAGCAAGCCCGATCCCCTGGGCCGCTTCAGACGGCTGAAGGAAAAATTATTAAAGCTGGTCCGGCGGCAGAAAAATGAGGTGTAGGCCTTGTTAGCAGCTGCGGTCACTGCATTTATTACTGTTTTTGTGGCTGAGTTTGGCGATAAATCTCAGCTTGTCTGTATGACCATGGCCTGCCGCTACCCGCCGCTGCACGTTCTGGCCGGGTCAATGACGGCCATGGCGCTTTTAATGGGCATTGCCGTTGGTGTCGGCGAGTTGGTTGCCGTGGCTATTCCTCATTCCCTGGTGGCATTAATAGCCGGCCTTTTTTTTGTTGCAACCGGTATTGTCAGCTACCTGCGCCATAATGGCGAAAGCGAGGAAGCTAGCGGTAAGGATGGGTTTTTCCATACCACGCTGATGATCTTTGTAGCCGAATTTGGCGATAAAACGCAGTTGGCAACTCTGTTCCTGGCCGCCAGCCTTGGCTACCCGCTGGCTGTTTTTGCAGGTGCGCTATTAGCTATGCTGCTTAATAACCTGTTTGCCGTTTACCTTGGCAGCCGCTTTGTATCAAGGATTAATCCTCGTTACCTCAGGATCGGCACTTCTGCTCTCTTCATACTAATCGGCCTGGTCATGATCATCGTGGAGTCAGGTTTGATTGTCTGATTATGATATAATTAATAATGTTTACTGGCTTGTCACCGAAGTGGAGGTGTTGCCTTGGACGGCAGCAGCGCTTTTAAAATACGAGCAGAATTTCAGCCTTCCGGTGATCAGCCGCAGGCTATAGAAGCCCTGGTGCAGGGACTGCGCCGGGGCTGCCCTTACCAGACCCTGCTTGGGGTAACCGGTTCAGGAAAAACTTTTAGCATTGCCCACGTAATCGAGCAGGTGCAGCGACCGACCCTGGTGATGGCCCCGAATAAAATATTAGCGGCCCAGCTCTGCAGCGAATTCAAAGAGATCTTTCCGGATAATGCGGTTGAGTACTTTATCAGCTACTACGATTACTACCAGCCGGAAGCCTACCTGCCGTCGAGCGACACCTATATCGAAAAAGATTCATCGATTAATGATGAGATCGATAAACTGCGCCACTCGGCAACCAGCGCCCTGCTCGAGCGCAAAGATGTGATCATCGTTGCCTCGGTATCTTGCATTTACGGTCTCGGTTCGCCTAAAGAATACCTTGAACAGGTGCTCTCGATTCGCAAGGGCTCAAAAATGAGCCGTGATCAGATCATTGAGCGGCTTGTTGATATTCACTACCAGCGTAACGAGATTGATTTTCACCGGGGAACTTTTCGGGTCAGGGGTGATGTGCTTGAAATAATCCCTGCCTCTTATTCTGAATCGGCCTTGCGCGTAGAGCTTTTTGGCGATGAGGTTGAACGTCTGCGTGAAATTGACCTGGTTAGCGGTAAAGTAACCGGCGACCGCGATCACGTGGCAATTTTTCCGGCCACTCACTATGTGACGGCGCCTGAGCAGTTGAAAAGAGCGGTAGGCGCTATCGAAGCCGAACTGCATGAACAGCTCGCCCGCTTTAAGCAGGAAAACAAGCTGCTTGAGGCGCAGCGCCTGGAACAGCGCACAACATTCGACCTGGAAATGATGCAGGAAATTGGTTTCTGCAGTGGCATAGAAAACTACTCACGTCATCTTGACGGGCGCCCGGCGGGGACCCGCCCGGCAACCCTGCTCGACTACTTTCCTGAGGATATGCTGGTCGTTATTGACGAATCGCATATTACCATTTCCCAGATTAACGGAATGTACCGCGGCGACTATTCGCGCAAGAGTACCCTGGTCGAGCATGGTTTCAGGCTGCCTTCGGCTCTTGATAACCGGCCTCTGCGTTTTGAAGAGTTTGAGGAGCTAGTTAAGCAGGCTATCCTGGTCTCGGCAACACCGGGTCCCTGGGAAGCGGAGCACAGTGCAGCGATCGTTGAGCAGATCATCCGCCCGACCGGCCTGGTTGACCCCGAAATAGAGGTGCGCCCCGCCCAGGGGCAGGTCGATGATCTCTACGGTGAGATCAGGTCCAGGGCTGAAGCCGGACAGCGGGTTCTTGTTACGACGATGACCAAACGCATGGCTGAAGATTTAACCGAATATTACCGTAATATGGGTATAAAAGTGCGCTATATGCACTCCGACATCGGCGCTATCGAGCGGATGTCAATCATCAGGGGCTTGCGGCTTGGTGAATTTGATGTCCTGGTCGGTATTAACCTTTTGCGCGAAGGGCTTGACCTGCCCGAAGTAACCCTGGTGGCCATACTTGATGCCGATAAAGAAGGGTTTCTACGTTCCGAGCGTTCGCTGATTCAGACGATAGGGCGTACCGCCCGTAACGTTGAAGGACGGGTGATCATGTATGCGGACAGCGTAACGCCCTCAATGCAGCGTGCTATCGAAGAGACCGAAAGGCGCCGCAACAGGCAGATCGATTATAACCAGCGCAATGGTATCACGCCGCAGACTATTATTAAGCCGATCCGGGCCCTGCTTGGTGCGACAAAAGTTGCTGAAGAAGAGGAACGTTATTTTGAGGATGAATTCTGGAAAATGCCGGCGGCGAAGCGGCGTAAGACAATTGAAAAAATGCGTAAAGAGATGGCCCAGGCTTCGCGTGAACTGGCTTTTGAAAGGGCCGCTGAACTGCGTGATATGATCTTCGAACTTGAGAAACAAAGTTAAAGAGGTGACAGTTTTGTCGGCAGGAGAAATTATAATTCGCGGAGCAAGAGAACATAATTTAAAGAACGTTAACTTGAATCTGCCCCGCAACCAGATGATTGTTTTTACCGGCCTTAGCGGTTCAGGTAAATCTTCCCTCGCTTTTGACACGATCTACGCTGAAGGCCAGCGCCGTTATGTTGAATCGCTTTCAGCTTATGCCCGTCAGTTTCTCGGGCAGATGGATAAACCTGATCTTGACCATATCGAAGGGCTGTCGCCGGCGATATCGATCGATCAAAAGACAGCTTCACGTAACCCGCGCTCTACAGTGGGCACGGTGACGGAAATCTACGATTACGTCAGGTTGCTCTATGCCCGTATTGGCAGTCCGCACTGCCCGACCTGTGAAAAAGAAATCAGCCAGCAGACAGTACAGCAGATGGTTGATCAAATTGCAGCCCTGCCTGAAGATACAAAAATTCAGGTGCTTGCCCCCCTGGTGCGCAGCCGCAAAGGTGAATACACACGCCTGCTTGAAGAGATGCGCCGTAAAGGTTACGTAAGGGTCAGGGTTGACGGAGAAGCACGTGAACTTGAAGAAGAAATTGTCCTTGACAAGAATAAAAAGCATACCATTGAAGTGGTTGTCGATCGCCTGGTGATCAGAGAAGGAATTCAGAACCGCCTGGCCGATTCACTGGAGACGGCCCTAAAATTGAGTGAGGGCCTGGTACTAATCGAAGAAGTGGGCGGTTCAGAGCAGCTTTTCAGTGAAAATTTTGCCTGTGCAGAGTGCGGTTTCAGCTTTGAAGAGATTAGTCCGCGTATTTTCTCTTTTAACAGCCCGTACGGAGCCTGTCCTGAATGCAGCGGCCTTGGCAGCAGGGCTGAATTTTCTGCAGAACTGGTCATACCCTTTCCCGAGCTCTCAATTCGCGAAGGGGCAATTCACCCCTGGTCAGGCCAAAATTACTATCAGCAGTTCCTGGAGTCGGCAGCAAAAGAATGGGGTGCAGATCTTGATCTGCCATTTCGTGATTTGGCGCCTGAGCTGCAGCAGAAGATTTTATACGGCTCAAAAGAAGCGGTTAATTTCCGCTACGTTAATATGTTTAAGCGGGTGCGCGTTTACCGCAAGGCTTTTCCCGGGGTATTGAAGCTCTTAGAACGACGTTATGCGGCAACTACATCTGATGATATGCGCGCCGATATGGCCCGCTACATGCAGATTAAACCCTGCCCATCCTGCAGCGGCAGCCGGCTCAAACCATCCAGTCTTGCCGTGCTGCTGGGCGGGGTGAATATAGCCCGGGTATCGGCGCTGACTGTTGATAAAGCAGCTTCATTTTTTGATCAGCTGCAGCTGACAGAGAGGCAGCAGCATATCGGTCGCCAGGTATTAAAAGAGATTGCCGAGCGGCTGCACTTTTTGCGCAATGTGGGCTTGCAATACCTGACCCTGGACCGGGCGGCGGCAACCCTTTCAGGTGGTGAAGCGCAGCGAATCAGGCTTGCTACCCAGATCGGTTCCGGGCTGACCGGGGTAATCTATATTCTTGATGAGCCGAGTATTGGTTTGCATCAGCGGGATAACGCCCGCCTGATTACCACCCTTAAAGCGCTGCGTGACCTTGGGAACACGGTTTTGGTAGTTGAACACGATGAAGAGACAATCCGCAGCGCCGACCACCTGGTTGATATTGGCCCGGGGGCCGGGGCTGGCGGGGGAGAGATCGTCGCCCAGGGAACCCTGGCAGAAATCATGGCGGCTCCCCATTCAATAACCGGCGATTATCTGGCCGGTAGAAAAATGGTTGCTGTTCCGGAAGTGAGGCGTCTGACCAACGATCGCTGGCTCACGGTGCGCGGTGCCCGTGAACATAACCTGAAAAACCTTGATGTCGGTATTCCGCTTGGCCTCTTCGTCTGTGTATCGGGCGTATCGGGCTCGGGGAAGAGTACCCTGATCAACGAGATATTGGCGCGCGCCCTGGCTCGTAAACTGCACCGCTCGCGTGAGCAGGCCGGGGAACATGACTCGGTTGAAGGGATAGAGCTGCTCGACAAGGTGATTGAAATTGACCAGTCGCCGATCGGCAGAACTCCGCGATCTAACGCCGCTACCTACACCGGTCTGTTCGACGGCATTCGCGAACTCTTCGCCAAAACGGCAGAATCGCGCCGCCGCGGCTACAAGCAGGGACGCTTTAGCTTTAACGTGAAAGGCGGACGCTGCGAAGCCTGCCGTGGTGACGGTATCTTAAAGATTGAAATGCACTTTCTTCCCGATGTTTACGTGCCCTGTGAGGTCTGCCGCGGTAAACGCTACAACCGCGAGACGCTCGAAGTGCGCTATAAGGAAAAAAATATTGCTGACGTGCTGGCCATGAATGTTGAAGAGGCTCTTGAATTCTTTGCGGCAATTCCCAAGGTGCAGCGAAAAATGCAGCTGCTCTTTGATGTGGGGCTCGGCTATATTCAACTCGGACAACCGGCAACAACCCTTTCCGGCGGTGAAGCGCAGCGGGTTAAACTGGCTGCCGAGCTTTCGCGGCGCAGCAATGGCCGCAGCCTCTATATTCTCGATGAACCGACTACCGGCCTGCATCTTGACGATATAAGTAAGCTGCTGATTATCTTAGAGCGTCTGGTTGAAAGCGGCAACACTGTAGTGGTTATAGAACACAACCTGGAAGTGCTTAAACGGGCTGACTACCTGATTGATCTTGGTCCCGAAGGTGGAGACGGTGGAGGGCAGGTTGTTGCTGCCGGTTCACCCGAAGCTGTGGCGGCCTGTCCTCAGTCATATACCGGGCAGTGGCTTGCAGGTATCCTGGGTAAAGACCAGGGTAAATAAGCTGATGCCTGAAAGATTTATTCGTATTTAGATCCCTGATAAGAGGGTATTTATATGCAATCTGTCCTGGATATTTTAAAAGACGAAGTACGCCGTTTTCCCGAACTGCCCGGGGTCTACCTGCTGAAGGATAACAGCGGCCGGATCATTTATGTCGGGAAGGCGCTTTCCCTGCGCCAAAGGGTTCGCTCTTACCTGGCGGAAAACAGTTCGGCATCGCCACGCCTGAAATCGCTGCAGGGTAAACTGGCCGCAATTGATTACGTGGTTACCGACAGCGAAGTCGAAGCGCTGATTCTCGAATGCAGCATGATCAAAAAATACCGGCCGCGCTTTAATGTAAACCTTAAAGATGACAAAGACTACCCCTACCTGCTGATAACCCCGGAATATTACCCGCGTCTTGAGCTGCTTCGCCTTTCACAGAAAGGCTTCAAAAAGGCCCGTTACCAGGTTTATGCAGGCAGGGCAGAACACCGCTTTGGCCCTTATACCGATGTGGGAGCGGTGCGCGAGACAATGCATTTCTTAGGAACTATATTCCCCTTGCGCCGCTGCCGCCTGCCACTTGACGGTAAGCCCTCTGCCACCCGCCCCTGTCTCAATTACCAGATGAAACGCTGCCTTGCTCCCTGCCGCGGTGAAGAAGCGGTCTCTGCAGAAGACTATGGCCGCATGGTTAAACAGGTTGAACTCTTTCTTCAGGGGCGCTATGGTGAACTGGAGGCAGGCTTGAAGAAAGAGATGACAGAAGCTGCCGGGGCAGAGTGCTTTGAAGAAGCGGCAGCCCTGCGCGATCAATTGCTGGCGCTGCAAAGAGTAGCCGGGCAGCAGCAGAAGATGCTTCTGACAGAAAACAGCCCAGATCGCGATATACTGGCCCTGGTGCGTTACGGCAGCAGCTCGGCGGTTCATTTGTTCAGGGTCAGAGATGGAAAACTGCTCAGCGGAGAACACTTTACCCTGGTTGGGGCGGAAGATGTTGAAGATGATGAAGCCGTTGCCTCATTTGTCAAGTCATATTACAACCGGGTGGACACTTTGCCGGCAGAGATTCTGCTTTCCGACCTGCCGGCGGAAAAGGAATTGATCGCGGAGTGGCTGCACATTAAAGCCGGGCACGTGGTCCGGCTGCACAGACCCCGGCGTGGTTCTCTAAAGAAACTGGTTGATTTAGCCGGGCGCAATGGCCTGCTGCGCCTGCAGGAAGAAAGTGAGCGTCAGCAGCGACGAACCGCTGAACCACTGCAGGAACTCAGCCGCTTACTTGGTCTCGCTGAACCGCCTGCCCGCATAGAGGGCTACGATATTTCTCACCTGCGGGGCGGATACCCCGTTGGAGCGATGGTTGTTTTCCAGCAGGGAGAACCTTCCGGAGACGACTACCGGCGATTTAATATCCGGAAAGCGCCTCCCGGCGATGATTATGCCGCTTTACATGAAACATTGCAGCGCAGGGCCGGGCGTGAAGATTGGCCCAGGCCTGATCTTATTCTGATCGACGGTGGCAAGGGTCAGCTAAACGCGGCTTTGGAAGCGGTGCAGGAAACTGCCCTGCAGGGTGTGCCTTTTGCCGCCCTGGCCAAAAACCCCGATCACCTCTTCATCGAAGGGTCGCCACTGCCGGTGCGCATGGCGGCTGACAACGCAATGCTGCATTTTCTGCAGCGAATCCGTGATGAGGTTCACCGTTTTGCTGTCAGCGGTCACCGCCGCCGCAAGAGCAGCGGATCGCTTCGTTCAGGTCTTGAAAATATTGCGGGGGTAGGGCCCTCCCGCCGCACTGCCCTGCTTGACCATTTCGGGAGCGTTGAAAAAATCCGCCGCTCCTCAAAAGAAGAGCTGTCTACAGTGCCTGGCATTAGCAGCGCCCTTGTCGAAGTTATCCACAACCATTTTCATGGTCAGCTATAATCGAATCAAAGTAACTATGATATACTGGCATTAAGTAAAAAAGCCTGCAGCAAGGGCAAATAATGATTATTTGAAAAGGAAATAAATTATGCGTTTTAAAATGATTGCTTCAGATCTTGACGACACCTTGCTTGATGAAAATTCAGAGATATCTACCCGTAACATTGCGGCGATCCGGCAGGCGGTTGATCGGGGAGTCTGGTTTCTGATTGCCACCGGGCGGATGTTCAAAACATCGGTTACTTACCTGCAGGACCTTGGCCTTAACGGGGACTGCCCGTTGATCAATTATCACGGTGCCCTGATCAAAAAAGCGCAGAGTAAAGAAATCATTCTGCACAGACCGATCCCCAACGATATTGCTATTGCCGTGGCCGAAGAAGCAGAAAAGAAAAACTGCCATGTATCGGTATTCATCGAAGATGATCTTTATATCAGTAAAGAGAGTGATTACTCCCGTTATTACCAGTCAATGGCCAGGGTCGATCTGCAGGCTGTAGGCAGTCTGCCCGATTTTTTACGCGGCAATGGAGCCAGCCCGACCAAGATGAGTATTATTCGCTGGGATGGTACTATTGATGATATTGAGACCAGCCTGAGAGTCATTTTTGGTAAGCAGTTATCTATTTTGCAGTCGCGGCCCTACTTTCTCGAAATTACAGATCAAAAAGCGACCAAGGGTCAGGCTCTGCGCTGGCTTGCGGAACGGGAAGGGATTAAGCCCGAAGAGATAATTGCTTTTGGCGACGGGCACAATGATCTGGACATGATCAGCTATGCCGGACTGGGAGTGGCAGTAGCCAATGCCCGCCCGGAACTGCTGCAGATTGCCAACCTGGTTACCACTTCAAACAGTGAAGATGGAGTGGCGGCTGTAATTGAAGAATATGTATTAGATCAGCCTGCCCAGGTAAAATTGAATTTAACAAACCCTGCGAGGGAGGCATAAAAATGATCGATAAAGCGAACGAACTGCGTATTGTTTTAATTACCGGTCTATCCGGGGCGGGCAAGAGTCATGCCCTTAATTGCTTTGAAGACCTTGGCTACTACTGTGTTGACAACATGCCTCCGACCCTCATTCCAAAATTTGCTGGGCTGTTTATTCAGTCAGAAAATAAGAAAGTTGCCCTGGTTTGCGATATGCGCGGGGCTGCTTTTTTTGAAGATCTCTTTGAAGCACTGCAGGAACTGGAGGAAGAGAACAGAGATTACGAGATTCTTTACCTGTCAGCCAGTGATGATGTACTAATCAGGCGCTATAAAGAGACCCGCCGTCGTCACCCGATGGGCGATATGAGCCTGCCCGAAGCGATAAAAAAAGAGCGGGAAGCGCTTAGCGAATTGCGGGGCAAGGCTGACCGGGAAATTGACACTTCGGCCCTGAAACCCTGGGAGCTGAAAGCCAGAATCGTCGAACTTTACGAACCTGAGCAGCGGGATAAAAATATGCAGATCAGGCTCCTTTCATTTGGCTTCAAGTACGGTCTGCCGCCGGATGCTGACCTGGTCTTTGATGTTCGTTTTCTCCCCAACCCTCACTATGTAGATCACCTGAAAGCGCTGACCGGCGAAGATGCCCAGGTTAAAGAATATCTCTGGCGGTGGGCCGAGACCGGCAAATATTTTAATATGGTCAGAGATCTGCTTGAGTTTTCAATTCCCTTCTATGTTAAAGAGGGTAAAACCAGCCTGGTCATTGCCATAGGCTGTACCGGAGGGAAACACCGCTCAGTGGTTATTTCCGAGGAACTCGGGCGAACATTAGGCTCCCGATTTAACCTGATAGTGGAACACCGTGATATTCGCAACAACTAGCAGGAGGCACAGCAAAATTGTCACTAACCAGGCAGGTTAAAGGGGAGCTGGCCAGATCTGAAAAGACGTTGGCCTGCTGTGGTTCCTGGGAGCTTAAAGCCCTGTTGCTAAGACATGGCTATTTTACGATCCGCCAGAAGACGCACATTCTTAGCGTTGGGGTTGATGATATTGCTGTTGCCCGCCGGCTTTTTATTCTTTTGCGCCAGGCGGGTGTCACAGCGCCCGGTATTATAAAACAGCAGCAGGAAAGACTGCAAAAGGACCAGTACGTTGTCCAGGTGCAGGGTCGCGATCAAGTTGATGCTTTGCTGGTTTATCTTGACCTGAAAGAAGCAGGCCACTATCTCAGTTTTTTTAAGAGACTTACTGCTGTTCCAAAGCGGGACTGCTGCCGTAAAGCTTTTTTGCGGGGTGCTTTTTTGGCCGGGGGCAGTATCAGCCTGTCGAGGCGCTCAGGTTATCACCTCGAGATAAACTGTGGCGGTCTCGAGGATGCCCAGATCTACCAGAGCATTCTCAGCCATTATAATCTTGCTCCGTTGATCAGAAGAAGAAACGGCAACGTTTTCTTCTATTTTAAAAATGCCGAAGCGGTTGCTGATTTCCTTAGAATCACCGGCGCCGGCAATACGCTGCTGCAGTTTGAGAGCATGAGGGTAGTAAAAAGTATGCGCAACCAGGTTAACCGCCTGGTTAATTGTGAAACTGCCAACCTCGAAAAGGTCGTTGCTTCTGCTCAGCAGCAGCTTGAAATGATTGACCGCATAGATCGCCTGATCGGGTTGGCCAGTATATCGCCGGCTTTACGCGAGGCAGCACAGCTCCGCAGGAGCTTTCCGGAAGCCTCCCTCAAAGAACTCGGAGAACTGCTTGAGCCCCCGGTGGGCAAATCGGGTATGAATCACCGCTTTCGCCAGTTAAAAAACCTGCTGGCCAAAAAGGCAGCGCGTTAACAAGCAAAAACCATGCCAGCCAGGCAATAAACGGCAGGATTTAAGGGCAGGATGGCGAAATAGTTACGGAGAGCTAAAGCTAGAAGACAAAATGAGATAGTTGACTGGAGAGCCGGCCGTGAAACTCGACTACACTTTAAAGCTTGAGCAAACCCAAAAACTGATCATAACGCCAGAGTTAAAGCTGGCGATCACATTGCTGCAGTATTCCGCGCTCGAACTTCAGGATCATATTCAGGAAGAGTTGTTAAATAATCCGGTTTTGGAAATTCAGGAAGCGAAAGAGGTTGAAAAGGAAGAGGGAAGCGAACCGGAAGCAGAGACGGAAATTGACGAAGCTCAGGCAGCCAAAGATGATTTCCCCTGGGAAGAGTATTTTCGTGACATGGATCTCGACACGGCTTCCTACTCTTACGGTAAAGTCAGGGATGTGCCCGATTACCAACCCACGGTTGAGAATTGCGCCGGGTCAACCTGTACCATGCTTGAAGATCTTCTAGGCCAGCTGCGTATGATGTCGCTTTCTGAGTGCCAGTATGTAATGGCTTCCTACCTGGCCGGCAACCTGGATCATAATGGCTACCTGCAGGGTGAGGTAGAAGAGCTTGCTATCGCCCTTGGCGTCGGCCTTGATAAAGTAGAGGAAGCGCTGAAGCTTGTTCAGAAACTGGAACCAGCCGGAATCGGGTGTCGTAACCTGCAGGAATGTCTGATGCTTCAACTGGGCAGAATAAAGAATGCACCGCCCCTGGCTCTGGAAATTGTGAGGAATTATCTTCCTGCGGCGGCCGATTGCCGTAATCGTTATATCGCCACAAGCCTCAACTGCACAGAACAGGCAGTGCAGGAGGCTATAGTATATATCCGTACCCTCAACCCGAAGCCGGGTTCAATCTTTGGTGAAGGGGATGAGACTCGCTATATCGTTCCCGATGTAATTGTTGAAAAAGTTGATGACCAGTATCTAGTTATGGGTAATGACAGCTCTATCCCCCAGTTGACAATTTCGCCTTTTTACCAGCAGATGCTCAAAAATAGTTCAACCGACGAACAGCTGACTGCTTTTGTTAAAGGTAAGATTGAAAAAGCTTTCTGGCTGATTCGCAGTATCGAACAGAGGCGGCTCACCCTCTATAAAGTTTCCCAGCAGATTGTTGACATTCAAAAGCCCTTTCTCGATCACGGCATCAAGAAACTTAAGCCGCTAACCCTGAAAGAAGTAGCTCTTAACGTCGGGGTTCATGAGTCAACGGTCAGCCGGGCCACGGCAAACAAGTATATCCAAACCCCGCGCGGGCTTTTCTCTCTAAAATTCTTCTTCTCCAGCGGCCTGACCGGCACAGGCGGAGACGACTACTCTTCCCACAGCATCAAGTCTTATATTCGCGAACTGGTTGATGCTGAAGATTCGGATAAACCGCTTAGCGATCAACATCTTGCCGAGCTGCTGCAGGAAAGAGGAATCAATATATCGAGACGGACTGTAGCCAAATACAGGGAAGAAATCTCAATTCCGGCATCATACAAACGCCGTCAATCCTGAAGATCCGGATGGTGAACCATATTGGCAAAGAAAAGTGTTGAAGATGTTAATGTGGCTGGAAAAAAAATACTAATGCGCGTTGATTTTAACGTTCCGCTGAAAGATGGTCAGGTTCGTGACGATACCAGAATTCG
>CAYWDA010000015.1:0-58909 GCA_964456945.1 uncultured Syntrophomonadaceae bacterium | reverse complement strand
TTTGCCGGCCGCCGTAGCCGCATCGCGGGGGTCAAACCCGGAAAGCACCTGCAGCGCAGCGAAAATATCTTCTGCTGCAGAAGCGATAATTCCGGCCTGACCGAAAGAACTGCTGGTAAGAGCCAGACCGTAGCGCGAGATCAAGCCGGTCGTTGGCCGCAGGCCAAATACCCCGCAGTGTGAAGAACCCTGCCGCAGGGCACCGCTGGCATCACTATCCAGCGCCAGCAAACACTGCCCGGCCGCTACAGCGGCAGCGCCGGCACTTCCGGCTGGCCGATTGGCAGACCAGGGGTTCAGGGTGGGCCCGGCGGGTGAAGATAGCGTAGTTGAGCCGATACCCATATCATCAAGGTTGGTTTTACCAATCACCACTGCACCAGCTTCAACCAACTTCTCTACTGCTGCTGCGCTGTAAGGCGAAAATGACTGCTTAAAAGCAGAAGAACCAAAGCTGCCTGGAAGAGGGCTGTAACAAAAATCATCTTTCACCGCCAGCGGCACTCCAGCCAGGGGCAGCCTCTGCCCACTCTTAACCTTTCGATCAACTTCGTCTGCCGCTTCCAGAGCTTCAGCACCGGCAATGTGCAGGAATGTGTTTAAACTTTTATTCAGATCAGAACAGCGCTCAAGCACATCTTCGGTCAGGTGGCGGGCGCTGATCTCGCCCCGGTTCACCGCACCTGCCGCCTGGCAGGCCGTCATCGGTCTTAATTCCACAGAAATCCTCCTTGCTTTAACTGCATTTTTTTATTCAATTATCGGCGGTACCTGGTAGAAACCGTCTTCGAAGTCAGGCGCAGCCTTCTGCAAGTCAGCCTTTTCAACCATTCGGGCATCATCACTGCGCAAAACATTAACGACCCCGTGGCTGGTTAGAACCTGTTCAAATCCACTGCTGTCAACGGTCAGCAGTGGTTCAAGCCAATCCATGAAGCAGCTTAATTCCTCAGCCAGCTGCCCTCTTTCTTCAGCCGCTACTGCAATTTTAATGACCTGAATGGCCTTATCGAGCCTTTCTGTGAAATCTTCCATATCGCTCACCTGCTTCTGCAACCGAACGCTGCAATGAAATTTTGACAATGCGGATTAATTCGAGAAAAGAGGGCAGAACCCTGCCCCCGAAACAAATAAGACCACTTTTAATTGCAAAGGCTAGCGATCACTATTATTTCTCTGTTTCAGCAAACACCTGCTCCAAAACCTGCTCGTGCCTGGTTAACGCCTCGCTGCCGTGGAGAACAAAGCGGATTAGCTTTACCGATTTTAAGGCAGGTACAGCATCCCTGACAGTCCTGAAAGCGATTGCGGCTGCCTCTTCCAGCGGATAACCGAACACCCCGGTAGAGATTGAAGGAAAAGCAATAGATACAATTTTATACTCTTCGGCTAAAAACAGGGCATTGCGGTAGCATGCTGCCAGCAGTTGATCTTCAGGCTTGTCCCTGCCGTATACAGGGCCAAGGCAGTGAATAACGTAGCGGTTCGGCAGGTTATACCCGCCGGTAATCACCGCCTGCCCAGGTTTTATCGGGGCCAGGGGCCGGCAAATCTCTTCAAGGCCCGGGCCTGCTGCCTGGTGTAAAGCGCCGGCAACACCGCCACCGGTGCGCAGCTGAGCATTTGCAGCATTAACCACCGCAACAATATCAGTCTGCCTGGCAATATCACCGGAAATGCATTCAATAACCACAGTGGAAATATTTTTTTGCATCTCACACCATCCCCCTTAACTCCCATTATGGCAAAAAGACCCGGAGGAATCAAACCCCCGGGTCCGTGTTATAATTTTTAAAAAACTACTTAAGCAGGGCTGCAAACTGATCCAGGTCAAAGCCAACGGCTAACTTTTTCCCATCGCTTAGAAGCGGACGCCGCATTATTTTAGGGTATTCATGAATTAAGCGCGCAGCTTCCAGATCATCAATCTTATCAGGCACTAATTTCAGTTCCTTAAAACCCGTGCTTTTGGGGTTCAGAAGCTCTTTAACCGTAATACCGCCCCTTGCGGCAAGTTCAGCAAGCTCCGCACCCGCCAGAGGTTCCTTCAGAATATCACGGTATTCATAGTTAGCCTGCTGCTCCGAAAGCCACGCTTTCGCTTTGCGGCAGGTTGTTCAGGTCGGAAAACAGTAAAATTTCAGCATTAAGTGCTGCCGCCTCCTGCTTATTCGCCCACTTTCCAGACTTCCCACACCCTGCCAACCAGATCGGGACCGGGCTTAAGGGTTTTTTTGCCCGGCTGCCATCCGGCCGGGGTCGGCTCACCAGTCTTGCGCACATGCTGGAAGGCTTGAACCTGGCGGATTAACTCAGAGAAATTGCGGCCAACGGGTGGAGTAAGCACTTCCATGGCCACAACTGCCCCATCGGGATCGATCAGAAAACGGCCCCTCACATTTACGCCACCCTCTTCATCATATACGCCATAGAGGGTGCCGATCTTCCCACCGGTATCGGCCAGCATGGGGAAGGGCACTCCGCCTTCGACCATTTTAGAGAGCTCTACCTCCTGCCAGATCTTGTGGGTAAACTGACTGTCTACACTGCATGAAAGCACTGCCACACCGAGATCCTGTAATTCTTTATACCTGGCGGCAACTGACGCCAATTCGGTCGGTCAGACAAAAGTGAAGTCACCGGGGTAGAAACAGATAACCACCCACTTGTCCTTGTAATCAGAAAGCTTAACCTTCTTAAAACCTCCATCTACAAATGCATTGGCCTCAAAATCGGGGGCCTGCTGGCCCACTCGCACACTCATACCTATTACCTCCTGTTAAAATAATCTTAATACCTTATATGAGTATATATTCTATAAACTAATAATGAATCCTGCTTCTATAAATATTTTTTATAACACACTGGGGACAACACACTGGGGACGGTTCTTTTGTGTTATGCAGCGCAATCATGGCACATAAAAGCGCCCCGTCTTTCATGCCCGGAGCGCTTGCTTGAAACTAACTTATTTAACCAGATCTTTTAAGGCTTTGCCTGCTTTAAAAGCCGGCACTTTCGAAGCGGCAATTTTAATTGCTTCACCGGTGCTGGGGTTGCGCCCTTCGCGAGCTTTCCGCTCACGCACTTCAAAGGTTCCGAAACCGACCAACTGCACCCTATCTCCTTTAGCCAGGGCACCGGCGATAGCGTCTATAATTGTATTAACTACCTTATCGCAATCTTTTTTCATCATTCCTGTTTGTTCAACTACACTGTCTACCAGATCAGATTTGTTCATTTAGCGAATTTCTCCTTTCTCAAGTCCTTTTACAAAAGATAGTTCTTATAATATATGATCTGTCGGGTAGCTCTCTTATCCTTTAATACCCCCCCCACAAACATTTAATGCTGCCCAAAAATGGAAAAGGACAGCCACAGCGGCTGCCTTAACATAGTTCTGGTTGAACTACGGAAACGAAATAAGCGGCAACCTGGCGATCCGCATATCGGACCCATGGCTTTGCGTCCCCACATTGCTGTGGGTTTGCCTTTTTCCTGTGTAAGGTAATTATATTAGCAAAACCGCCATTTAGTCAATATAAATCACTCAGCAGACTTAACCTATATCTGCAGATAAAAAGTAATACTGATGCCTGAAAAACTGAGGCACCGGCTGCTCGCGCAGGCAATTGAAACCCTGCTACATTATGACCGGTCTGCCTCCCGATTGCTATAACTCCTAACCTGTGGCAAAAATACGGAATAATATTAATACAGGCTTAACATCGTTCACATTAATCTACCGCTTATGCCCCTTATACTGAAGTTACAGCAACAACAAATACAAGGAGGCAATACAAATGAAAAAAGCATTTACAACAGCAGCAGTAGTTATGTTAGTTTTACTGGCAAGCAGCTCAATGGTTTTCGCTTCAAACGGCAACGGTCCGGACTATGACACCTGCCCAAAAGACTCCATGGCGCCCGAAGACGTAGCTCGCTTCGAAGAAATCATTGAAAAGTTTCAAGTCGCAATGGCTGAACTTCATGGCAATCCTGATAAGTTTGACGAGCGCCTGCAGCTAAAAGAAGCCAAGCGTGATGCACTGCTCGAAATCGTCCCTGAAGGATTTGAAAGCCGCTTCGGCAACTTCAGCGCAGTAAAACAAGGCATGCAGCATGGTGGTAATGGTAAAAGATAATACCTAAAAAGCATCACAGATTCTAAACTAAACGAGAGGAGCCTTCCACTATAAAAGGGAGGCTCCTCTCGTTTCCATCACACTATCAACACACTAGGGACGGTTCTTTAGAACACACTAGGGACGGTTCTTTTGTGTTGTTTTTTTGCTATTTACCTGCTATAGTTAAACGGGGTGATCCAATGCCAAGAAGCGCTAGAGAAAAAAGTGGTTCAGGAATATATCATATTGTTCTAAGGGGTATTAATAAACAAAGTATTTTTGAAGATAACGAAGACAGGCAATATTTTCTGGAACGACTACTAACCTACAAAGAAATCAGCCGCTACGAGGTTTATGCTTATTGCCTAATGAGTAATCATATCCATTTACTGCTGAAAGAAGGGGATGAAGATTTAAGCATCGCCTTTCGCAGAATTGGCGCAAGCTATGTTTATTGGTACAACAAGAAATACCACCGGGTAGGCCACCTTTTTCAGGATCGTTACCGAAGCGAACAGGTTGAAACGGATGAATATTTATTAACTGCAATGAGGTATATTCACCAAAATCCTACAAAAGCCGGAATCGTTAAAGAAATTCATGAATTTCCATGGAGCAGTTACAGAGAGTATACCCATAAACCGGTCATATGTGACACTAAATTTGTCTTCAGTCTCTTCTCCAAAGATGCACAAGAAGCTTTGCGCTTGTGGACCGAATTTAACCAAAAAGCAAATACTGATCGTTGTTTGGAATACGACAGCGGAGGAAGACTTAATGATCTAGAAGCAGCACAAATCATTAAGACCATTGCCGATGTGGAAAAAGCCAGTGACGTGAAGGCTTTGGAAAGACTAAAGAGAAATGAAGTTATTAAACAGCTCAAAAAAAAGGGTTTGTCGATCAGGCAAATTGAAAGATTAACAGGGCTTAGTTTTGCTATTATACGAGGCGCATGAGACATTACGCTGTTTTTGCTTTCAGTAATAACACAAAAGAACCGTCCCTTATGTGTACAAAAGAACCGTCCCTTATGTGTACTTATTATCTTGAGGGGGTATGAAAATGAATTATAAAGTGGTGGTGATCGGGGCCGGGCCGGGTGGCGTTGTTCTGGCACGTGAATTGGCAAAAAGAGGGGTTAGTGTAGACATCTACGAAAAAGGGCTATACGAAGACCTTGGGCATGATTGGTCTGATGCTATGGAACTGATTGCGCTCAGTGCCGCCGGCTTTGAAATGCCTGTTCTTGATGGGCTTGAGTGGAAGGGAGCACTGGTTAAAGAGCACCAAAATGCAGACGGGATTTTCGAAAAGCATGCGGTTCCCCGCCTGAAAATCTGTTCACCGGGGCTCACCAACTGCAAAGAAGTTGACTTTTTGATGATTACCACCGACCGCCTGCGCCTGGGACGATTGCTGGTCGATCAGGCTGTTGCTGCCGGGGCGCAAATTTTCTACCGCCATCAGGGATTGGAGCTTTCTTATACCGTTAACGGCAGGAGAGGTCCGGATGGTGTTGAGGTAAACGGAGTTGTTGTCCGCAACCTTGAGAGCGGTATTGATTCAACTGTTCAAGCTGACCTGGTGGTTGAATCTTCCGGTTTCCAGTCTGTCTTAAGGAAAAGTTTACCCGCTTTCACCGGCATGGCTGACTCTTTTCAAGATAGCGACTTTGCCCTCGTTCACCGCGAGGTAAGGGGCTACAACCAACCTGCTCAGGGGCAGGAAACGGCTGGCATACCTGATCACTACCGCTACGGTTTTCACACAGGCTACCAGTGGACACATATCCACAATAGCGAGAGTATCGATGTCGGAGCCGGGGTCAAAAATGATCCGGCTAATCCCGATCCAAGGGATCTGATTGAAGAGTTCATCTCCAGGCATCCGGCCATTACGGATCTGCGTATCAGGGGCGGCAGAAGCCTTTGCATTGTTGGCATACCACTGCTAAATTTTGTCTCTAACGGATTTATAGTTATTGGTGATGCCGCGTCTACGTCAGTACCCACCACCGGGTGTGGCGCCGGTTCGGCGATGTTGATCGGCCTCTGGGCTGCTGATGTCGTGACCGAAGCTGCCCGGGAGGAAAGAAACGATATTGGTAAGCTTTGGGAAATCAATACGAAATTTTACTGTGACAGCGAAAGAGGCAAATCATTTGCCGCTCTAGCTGCGCTGCGAGTCATGCTGCAGCAGCTAAGCCACCAGGAACTCGATTTTCTTTTCAGCAAAGATCTAATGGATGCTGATACCCTGCAAAATGCCGTAAATGGTATATTCAAGCCTCCCACCCTGAAGAAAATGCTGCAGTCCGTTTGCGGAGGAATATCCAACCCCCTGATTCTCCTTAAACTTAACAAGGCAATCAGCGGAGCTGTCCGCATCTATAAACATTACCAGAAATATCCGCGAACATGGAATGCCGACACCTATGAACCCTGGGAGAAGAAAACTAATGAGCTTATGAATAGCCTGTCTTCCCCCGTATAATATTTAAAAATATAAATTAGCCGGGTTCATAGGTAAGCATAGTAATACCACAACTCATATCACACAAAAGAACCGTCCCTAGTGTGCTAACTTTGCAGCACACTAGGGACGGTTCTTTTGTGTTGTTTCTACATTATTTGTGCTTTAGGAATTTACCGTTTGTTTGGCCGGTAAGTTGACCGGCTTTAACGGTTTCTATGCCTCCGACCAGCACTCTTTCAATACCGAGAGGCGCTTTTGCCGGTTCTGCGCTGGTTGCGCAGTCAATTATTGCTTGAGGGTCGAATATAGTTATGTCGGCTGCAAAGCCTTCTTTAATCTGCCCCCTGCCACCGAAGCCCAGTCGGCGGGCAGGCATGGCGCTAATTTTATCAATTGCGGCTGGCCAGTCCATTAAAGCCAGATCTCGAACGTAGCGTCCTAAAAACCGAGGGAAGGCACCCGCACCACGCGGATGGCCCTGCCCATTAAAGAGCATGCCATCACTCGCCAGCATCGTCAGGGGGTGACAGATTGCCTCTTTTATCTCTGACTCATTCATAACCTCAGCCATCACCATAACCGAAGGCTCCTGCCCCCTTATCTCGTTAAATATATCCCGACTGCAGCGGCTTCCTTTATGGTTGCCGTCAACAACATAAAGATCGCTATAATCTGCCTTCCAGCGCTCTAAACAGCCCGGCGCAAAAACCGGGCTGCCAACGGCGGTCATGAATGAGTCGTAGGGGTAGATATCGGCCATAATATCAACCCCACCCAATCGGGCCGCTTCAAGCATCTGCAAAGCCTGGCGCATCTGGCCGAAAGCAGCGCAGCTGCCAATGTGTGATACCTGGTATTTGACCCCGGTTTCGCGAGCTACCAAAATCATTTCGCCAACTGCTTCAAGAGCACGATCGGCATCATAACGAAAGTGGGTGCTTACAATCCGCCCCGGGTAAGCGGCTAAAGCTTCGCAAAGGGCAAGCTGTTCCTTAAGCGAGGTCCCGGGAACATATTCGAGGCTGAACGAAAGCCCCGGCGCCCCCGCATTCAGAGCTTCCTGAAGGATAAGAACCATTGCGGCAATATCATCATCTGCGGCCGGGCTGAACAGATCTGAACAGCCGGCCATCATCCGCAGGGAAAGGTGCCCAACCAGGCAGCTGTAATTAACAGGTGATGACTCTTTTAAAAACTCTGTTTCGCTTTTTGTAAAATCAGAACTGCCCAGACCGCAGTGACCGTCAAGAACAGTGGTAACACCCATCAGAGCCATTGCATTAAGCGTCTCAATAAATCCGCTTTGATCAAAGGGATAAGTATGCATGTGAATATCAATAAATCCGGGGCTTACATATTTGCCGTCGGCATCGATCACTTCTTCTCCGGTCAGCAGATCGGGGGTGACTTCTGTTATTATTCCTTTTTTGATCGCAATATTAAGCTTTTGCAGACCCTCATTTGGATCAGGAACAAGGCCGTTTATGATCACAGTTTCATGCATAATAAATTTCTGCTCCTTCCGGATTACAATCAGTTTCGGATACTCTGGCGTTATAATAATAACTCATCACGCTACTTAGTGAAATAGCCCGGCTGCGCAATCAGGAAATTGCAGCCGGGCTTTTTACTTAACATTGAATAACTACAACTCAAATCACACAAAAGAACCGTCCCTAGTGTGCGGTCCCTAGTGTGCGGATTTATAGTCGGGTTCCAGGTTGACTTTTTTCAGGCGGAGAGAGTTTAGGACCACGTTGAGCGAACTTAGGCCCATGGCTCCGGCGCCGATAATCGGGTGCAGCAGGCCGAGGAAAGCGACTGGGATGGCAATGCCGTTATAGAACCAGGCCCAGAAGTAGTTCTGGCGAATCTTCTGGAACGTGGCCCGTGACAGTTTAATGGCTGAGACTACTGATCCCAGATCGCCGCGCACCAGGGTGATATCGGCCGCTTCAATGGCAATATCTGTCCCTGTGCCGATGGCGATACCTACATTGGCCTGTTTCAGGGCAGGCGCATCGTTGATTCCGTCGCCGACCATGGCCACCAGGCCAAACTGGTCCTGCAGTCTCTTCACTTCATTAACCTTGCCTTCGGGCAGCACTCCGGCCACGACTTTGCTGATACCGATCTGCCTGGCAATTGCTGCCGCCGTTACTTCGTTGTCACCGGTGATCATTACCGTTTTGATGCCCATATTTTCCAGCTCAGCCACAGCTTTAACCGCTTCATCTTTAATGGTGTCAGCCACGGCGACGATGCCGGCCAGTTTGCCTTCGATAGCGGTTAGTATCACCGTTTTTCCTTCGCCTTCAAGCTCTTCCATCGCTTTAAAAGCGCTCTCTGCTGCTACGCCGTGAGATTCCATCAGGCGCCTGCTGCCAACAATCACCTTTTTACCGGCAACTTCACCTTCCACACCCTGACCGGTCACAGAATTAAAAGCGCTGACCGCTTCCAGCTTAATACCCTCAGCTTTTGCCCGTTCAACAAGAGCCGCACCGAGCGGGTGTTCCGAAGCAGCTTCAAGAGCCCCGGCATAGGTCAGAAGATCTTTTTCACTGTGACCATTATAAACAGCCAAATCGGTAACCTGGGGTTTGCCCCTGGTTAAGGTTCCGGTTTTGTCGAAAGCAATCATACGCACATCTTTGATCGTCTGAATTGCCTCGCCACTGCGGATTAAGATTCCCTTCTCAGCGCCAAGGCCGCTGCCGACCATCAGGGCTGTCGGGGTAGCCAGACCAAGAGCACAGGGGCAGGAAATTACCAGTACCGCTGTCGCCGCCATGAAGGCCAGTGTAATACCCGGCACATCAAGGTTTGCCCAGGGTGGATTTACGGCCTGAACCACAGCCCGGTGGAATTCGGGAAATATTAGCCAGGATGCAAACGACAGCAGAGCTACAATCAGCACCGCCGGAACAAAGTAACCGGTAACCCGATCGGCAAATTCCTGAATCGGCACTTTTGAACCCTGGGCCTCTTCAACCAGTTTGATCACCTGGGCCAAAAAGGTATCCTTACCGACCTTGCTCGCCCTGACCTGCAGCAAACCCTGGCGGTTAATGGTTGCCCCGATTACCTCACTGCCCTCATTTTTTTCAACAGGCAGAGATTCTCCGGTAGCCATTGATTCATCAACACTGCTCTGACCGCCAACTACCACACCGTCAGTAGGAATTTTTTCTCCGGGCTTAACTACCATGATCTGCCCCGGCTGCAATTCATCAACTGCTATTTCACGCTCCAAACCGTCTTCGATGATGCGGGCAGTCTTCGCTTCCATAGCCAGTAATTTCTTAATCGCCTGTGATGCCCGCCCCTTGGCTTTGGTCTCCAGGAAACGCCCAACCAGGTGCAGGGCCATGATGCTGGCCGCCATTTCAACAAAGGTGGTCAGCGGGAACCAAAAGCTGAGCAGACTTAATATGTAGGGCAGGGCAGAGCCGAGCGTGACCAGGGTGTCCATATTGGCACTGCCCCGCTTCAAAGCGCTCAGGGTGCCCCTGTGGGTGCCCCAGCCGGCAATAAAGATAGCCGGGAAGGCCAGCACTACACTAATCGCAAAATAACCGGGAATCTGCACCACAAACATGTTGATCATCATCAGAATCATAATTACGCCGGCAAAAAACGCAGCCTGCCACATCTTTCGCGCAGCTTTGCTGACAACAGCCTGATCACGGTCACTTTCATCGGTTCCGCCTGTATCCACAGCTTTTTCAGGTGCCACACTGTAGCCGGCTATTTCCACCAGATCAGCCAATTCTGCCCGGTTAGTCAACGATTTATCATACTTGATGGTCGCTTTTTCCGAAGCAAGATTTACAGAAGCTTCACTGACGCCCTCAGCCTTCTGCAAGGTCGCCTCCAGGCCACGGGCGCAGGAAGCGCAGCTCATCCCCTCAATCTTAAAAACCAGCGTCAGCAGGTTGCTGCGCTCTTCTTCAATAAACCCCTTATAACCGGCATCGGCCACCCTTTGCACAATCGCTTCAGGAGTAAGCTGATCGGGGTCATATTTAACATACGCTTTTGCTGCGGCAAAGTTAACCGCTGCTTCTTCAATACCGGTTGTCTCCTGTAGCCCTTTTTCCAAACCGATAGCGCAGGAGGCACAGCTCATATCTTCAATACGCAGTGTAATTTTTTCCATCTTGCTCGGCCTCACTTTCCAGATTAAAAACAGAAAAGAATCATTCAGCAAAACATATAATACTAACCAGATAGGTTTTATTTTATTCTAACGCTATCCGTTTATTCTGTCAACATAAGCGGCTAACTTGAAGCAGAAGAGCTATAAGAATAAATGCCTTAGAGGCAGGAATTGCTGCCAGGATGTTTAATAAAACAATTACGAATCAGATACGATCCAGGGTTAAGCAAAACGGCAGAAAATAAGAATGGAATACAAGCACAACTGAAGGGGGACGCACAGATGGAACATTACGAAAAGCTTGGTGTTTTCTACCTGGGAAGACCTTATGATCTGGCAGCCAAGGCGCCGGGCGAAGGGCTTCTTCTTTATGATTCAAAGGATATGGTTACTCACGGTGTCTGTGTCGGAATGACCGGAAGCGGAAAAACCGGTCTCTGCCTGGCTCTGCTGGAAGAAGCGGCGCTCGACAATATACCGGCCATTATTATCGATCCCAAAGGCGATATAACCAACATGCTGCTCACTTTTCCCGAACTGCGCCCTGAAGACTTCCGTCCGTGGATCAATGAAGACGATGCCCGCAAAAAAGGGCTAAGCGCCGATGAATTCGCTGCCCAGCAGGCTGAACTGTGGCGCAAAGGCCTGGCATCGTGGGACCAGGATGGCGAACGGATCAGGTTTCTTAAAGACTCCGCCGAATTTGTAATCTACACACCGGGCAGCACTGCCGGTATTCCGATCTCAATTCTCGACTCTTTCTCAGCGCCATCTGCGGCAATAATTGAGGACCTGGAGCTGCTGCAGGATCGGGTCAGTGGCACTGCAGGCAGCCTGCTCGGCCTGATTGGTATTACGGCCGACCCTATCAACAGCCGCGAACATATTCTTATCTCCACTATTCTTTCCCAGGCCTGGCAGCAAGGCCAGAATCTTGACCTGGCGAGTCTAATCCAGCAGATACAAAACCCGCCCTTCAGCCAGGTTGGGGTAATGAATTTAGAATCGTTTTACCCCTCAAAAGACCGTTTTACTTTAAGTTCGCAACTTAACAACCTGCTGGCATCGCCCAGCTTTGCCGGCTGGCTGCAGGGAGAATCACTGGATATTGACAGTATTCTGCACACCCCGACCGGAAAACCAAAGATATCAATTTTCTCAATAGCTCACCTGGGTGATAACGAGCGGATGTTTTTCGTTTCCCTGCTCTTAAACCAGGTTTTAAGCTGGACCCGTTCACAGTCTGGAACTTCCAGCCTGCGAGCACTGCTCTACATGGATGAGATTTTCGGCTTCTTTCCGCCGGTGGCTAATCCGCCATCCAAAGGTCCACTGCTGACCCTGCTCAAGCAGGCCCGTGCTTTCGGCCTCGGCATTATGCTGACCACCCAAAACCCGGTAGACCTTGACTACAAGGGTCTGGCCAACACCGGCACCTGGTTTATCGGACGCCTGCAGACAGAACGCGACAAGATGAGACTAATCGACGGGCTTTCAGGTGCCGCCTCCGCCCAGGGGGCAAAGTTTGACCGACGGGCCATGGAGGAAACTATCTCCGGCCTGGGGCAGCGCGTTTTCCTGATGAACAACGTGCATAAAGATGCCCCGATAATCTTCGAAACCCGCTGGTGCATGTCTTACCTGCGCGGCCCGCTTACCCGTAACCAGATTAAAGAGCTAATGGACCCACTGCGGGCAGGTCTGGTTGCAAAGCCCGCTGCGACAGCAATGCCTCAGGTTAAAGCAACGGCTTCACCCGCTGCCGCGCCGGAACCGGATGTGCCGCCACTGACAGCCCACCAACCACCACTTCAAGCCTCGCCTGCAGCGCAGGCTGAACCTGCGGCTTCTTCAACGGGCAACACTCCTGTTTTACCCCCGGGTATTAACCAGGCTTTCGTTCCCTTGCGCAGCAGAATCGGGCAGGGTGAAGTTATAGTCTACCAACCAACAGTTCTGGGCAGTGCCCAGGTTGCTTTCATCAACGACCGCATCAACGTCCGGAAAAGCAGGGATGTACTACTGACAACACCGGTAACCGATGATATTTTTGCCGTTGACTGGGGCCGCGCCGAAAAACTGGAAATTGACCTTTCAGATATGGAAACATCTCCGGTCAGCGGGTCCATTTTTGAAAACCTGCCAGCCCAGGCCGGTGATGCAAAAAGCTACACCAAGTGGTCGCGTGAATTTGTTGATTGGCTTTACCGCAATGAGCTGCTGGAACTGATGCAAAGCAGAAGGTTCAAGCTGGTTTCGGAACCGGGTGAATCTGAACGCGATTTCAGGGTAAGGCTACAGCAAAGCGCCAGGGAGCAGCGTGATGAAGCCATTGATAAACTGCGCAAAAAATATAACAAACGCATAAATTCTCTTGAAGAAAAGGTCAGGCGCAGCGAACATAGCGTTCGCAGCAAGGAAGAACAGGCCAAACAGCATAAAATGCAAACCGCCATATCGGTCGGCACCACCCTGCTGGGTTCGTTCCTCGGCAAATCAGTAATCAACGCTTCAACCCTGGGCCGGGCAACCACAGCTGCCCGGGGCGCTGGGCGGGTAATGAAAGGCCAGGAAGATACCAAGCGGGCAGCCGAAACCTTAGAAATTCATCGTCAACAGCTGCAGGAACTGGAAGAAGAATTCAAACGCGAAACAGACGAGTTGGCTGCTTCGATGGATCCGCTTACCGAAGAACTCGATCAGTTCACAGTTAAACCGCTTAAAAAAGATATTCTGCTGAAAACATTCGCCCTGGCCTGGCTGCCTTACCGCCGAACCGCGAGCGGTATCGCCGAACCAGCCTGGTAAAAACCTGTAGGTTTGAAAAAAACTCAGAAGGCACCCTTAAAGGGTGCCTTCTGTTATGCAAATTATTGTTGTGCAAACTATGCTTCACTTAAAATTACTGTGCTGCAGCTTCACCATTTTTTTCGCCAAACCAGACCACGCGCTGCGGGAAAGGTATTTCAATTCCCGCTTCATCCAGGGCCTTCTTGATCATCCAGAGCAGATCCATTTTAACCGTGAACCATTCTGTTGAAGGCGACCAGACCCGCACCATTATATCCACACTATTATCACCCAAAGCCTCCACATAAATTTGCGGTCCGGGGCTTACAAGAGCCAGGGGGTGATCGTTAATCAGATTCTTTATAATCCGAATCGCCAGTTCTGCATCGTCTGCATAGCTAATTCCAATCGTATATTCAAAACGGCGCACGGGGGTGCTCGTGTAGTTGATAATGCTCGAGGTAAAAACCGTCTCATTCGGAATCCGAATATAGTTTCCATCCAGAGTGCGGATCGATGTAGATATGATCTGGATATCCTCTACAAAGCCGAGGTTACCCGATATCTCAATCAGGTCACCGATCTTGACCGGCCGCTCTCCCATTAGAAACAGGCCTGAAATCAGGTTGCCAATAATACTTTTGCTGGCAAAACCGACAGCAAGGGCAACCATTCCCCCGGCAACCATTAAACCTGCCGGTTCCAGGCCGATCATGGGCATAACCCAGAGAATGGCTATCGCCATAATTCCGTAAGAAAAAATTTTAACTGTCAGCTCCAGGTTTTCCTTGCTTATTTTTTCTTTAAAATTTCTGCGCAGTTGAATGGTCAGTATTTTGGCCGCAATTGAACTGGCAAGTATTACAACTACTGCTAAAACCAAATCGAGCCAGGTGACTTTGCCGTATACTACTTGATCAAGCCATTCGAGCATTTAGTAGCCCTCCTCCATTAAAGTTTTACCCTGCTGACTGAGCAGTTTCAAACTAAATTGTTCAAAGGCCTTTTTCATACCTGACGGCAGGGGAGGGTCTTTGAAAATGGTCTCCGCACTCAGCTCATTACTAATTTTCAGCTGGCCATTAAGCAAAACAAGATCAGGTCCGTAGACCATTTTCATGCCATAGGCGCTAAAAACTGCTTTATTTACTTCAGCCCACCTGTTTCCCGCGTTCTGAATATCCAATGTCATAACCCCCTGCTGCAGGGGATTGACCATGGGCTTGTCGTTATAGACACCGCTCTTCCAGTATCTGCAGACTTTGCCATCTCTTACGTTCCCGTATAAGGTAAATTTAGTCCGGTTAAGCGTAAAGAGATCTATAATATACTCATCCGCCCGGCTCGGGGCAATGATCACAGCAATCTCAAGAGGGTAGGTGACAAATATCTTCCGGTTGGTGCGCGGCTCGATAATTAGCGGTTGTTCCAGTTCAATCATAAGCAGAGTACTGATTGCCGCCGGTAAATGCAGCGGTTCAACCGGACTGAGCAGAAACGCGCTCTTTTGCGCCGCCACAATCTTTTCCACGTTTGCGCCCGCACCATCGCGGCGATAAATATAACCGTCATTATCTTTTTCAAGTGACAGTGAAAGATCTTCGAGATCAAGAAATACAGGCGGCTTATGCGGACCCCAGGGAAAACCTTCATTCTTCTGCCCCTGCTGATAATTCCAGGAAACGCGCAGAGGTTCAGAAAACAAAACCTTCTTATCTTTTTCCATCAGTGAGCCTCCCTGGCAAATCGTAAAATCGTTTAGAAGTTTATCTGTTTAACCTTTCTATTAAATGTCCGGCAATTCCTCCAAGCAGCAGC
Source organism: uncultured Syntrophomonadaceae bacterium (assembly GCA_964456945.1). Classification (GTDB taxonomy): domain Bacteria; phylum Bacillota; class Dethiobacteria; order DTU022; family DTU022; genus CAYWDA01. The sequence goes on along the minus strand of CAYWDA010000015.1, from coordinate 43,534 downwards.
AATTCACTGCAGTAAATCTATTATCTAACATTCTTTAACACTAAGCGCTTAATTGAACACAGCTTTTCAGGCTTGCGGCACCCCCGAACCTCTGAATGGCTCTCCCAAACGAAATAACAGCTAAACACCTATATAATTTGGCTTACTTCGTGCTTGTAATGCAGAAAAATAGGATTTATAATCTAGTCAGGTTCCACATATAGTAAATTTCTGCAAGGATCTGTTAACGCATGCTTACTATTAACCGGGAGGATAAAATGAACACAGAAAAACCTAAAACCGCTTTTATTTTATTAGCCTGCCTGGGAATACTTTTTATTTTGACTGCCCTTTTTGCCGGTGTCTTCCAGGTGAACCGCACGTTAAACGAAGCAGGGATGGTTCAGGGATTACCTGAGCTTAACCTGCAAAAGCTGCAAGAGAAAGCTGCAGGTGCAAACGTTCTAGTCACCGGATCCCTTGAAGCTAATGGACAGCAAGCCGATGTTGGCGATCTGCTAATTTACCTGGCCGAAGAATGGTACGTAAGATATAACGATTCGGAGGGGTCCGAAGGGTGGGAGGGCAGCTGGAGTAAGCTTGAGACTGTTGTCCCGGCCTGTGCAATAGTTTTAGCCGATGGCAGCGCTACCCTCGATGCCGGTCAGGATACAGTTATTGATAACCCGCTTCATGAATTTAAATCATTCGTACCGCAGAATGCCCGCGAGGTCGATGGCATCAAAGAAGGTTCCATTCGTCACCAGGGTTTTAAGGCAGGCGATGAAATAACCATTATCGGCACAAAAAGTGCGGCAGGAATCATTCCCAGCCGTATCTTTGGCGGCGACCGCCATGCGCTGGAACAAAGTTTCACTTACCGCGTTTCCGGTCTGCGCCTGACAGGCGTCATTTTCGCGCTGTTTGGAATCGGCCTTTTAATCACTTCTTTCGTGCTTCTACGTAAAAATAATACGGCATAAAACAGGATTAAGATTATAGAATAGGGAAATGAGAATTTGAGTAAAAGGATCTGTTCTAAACGGTATAAAGGTAATTAGGTGACCCTGAATGGACAAAAATGACAAGGCTTTACAGGTCCAAAACATTCCCTGGTTAGGTGGGGATTATTCTGGCCAGCTTGAAAACAGTATGCCCAATGGTTGGGGCAGGCTGCAGATGCCTGACGGACAACAATTCGTCGGAGAATGGAAAGCCGGAAAGCCCAACGGCAGCGGAACCATTATTTTATCAAACGGTGGAATCTATAAAGGTGAGTTTATAAATGGCAAGCGCCATGGTCACGGCAGATACACTGAACCGGGCGGAAAAATAATTGAGGGTCTATGGGAAAATGGTCAGTACATAAAGCCCTTTAAACAACTAAAACGCGAAGTGATCGAGATCAATGCCCTCACCTTCCGCTACGGCAGCGGCAAAGGCGTTTTTGATCTCAGCTTTTCAGTGGGTGAAGGCGAGGTTTTTGGCTACCTGGGCCCCAACGGTTCAGGCAAAACCACGACCATCCGCAATCTGCTGGGATTTGTCAAACCAGGCAGAGGCACATGCTCCATAAACGGACTTGACTGCTGGCACAGCTCCGCTCAGATCCAGAAGCAGCTGGGCTACCTGCCCGGCGAAATATCTTTTTTTGATGAAATGAGCGGCATTCAGTTTTTAGACTTAATCGGGGCGATGAGGGGCATTAACAAGAAGTCACACCGTAACGCGCTGATCAACCGGTTCGAGCTTGACCCCTCTGCTAAAATTCGCAGGATGTCCAAAGGAATGAAGCAGAAACTTGGCCTGGTAACCGCTTTTATGCATGACCCGGCAGTGTATATCTTAGACGAACCGACCAGCGGCCTTGACCCGCTGATGCAGAATGTTTTCGTTGATCTGATCCTTGAAGAAAAAGAACGGGGTAAAACTATCCTTATGTCTTCCCATAGTTTTGAAGAGACCTATCGCACCTGCGATCGGGCAGGGATCATTCGCGAGGGTCGGCTGGTTGCCGTGGAAGACGTGCATTCCCTTAAATCATCTCAGCATAAAGCATACCTGGTAACGCTTGAATCAATAGCCGATCTGGAATATTTGCGATCAGCGGGCCTGAAAATCGGCAGCATCAGCAAAAACACTGTTGAGGTTTTTGTTTCCGGCAACTATGATCAGTTTATAGCAGCCCTGGCCAAATGCAAGATTCACGGTCTTGATGTAGCCACCCAAAGCCTGGAGCAAGTTTTTCTAAAATATTATGGCCGGGAGGGCTCATCATGATCAACTTTTCACTATACAAAGCCACCGCGAAATCAAGCCTGATCATTTTTATAATTTTTCTGGCCATTCTGCTAATGTATATGTCAGTGATGATCTCCATGTTTAATCCTGATGACATTGATGTAATAAACCAACTTACCGAAACAATGCCCCAGGGCATAATGGATGCTTTTGGTTACGGTCAGGCCGCAACCAGCATGATCACCTTCATGGCCCTCTATTACTATGGATTTATAGCTTTAATCTTTCCGATGATCTACTGTATAATTCTGTCAAACCGCCTGGTGGCATCTCATATTGACCGCGGCTCAATGGCCTACCTGCTGGCAACACCAAATACACGCTTCAAAATCATCACTACCCAGGCGCTTTTTATAGCCACCAGTGTAACGGTGCTGTGGATTTTAAACTCGGCAGCCGGAATAGCAATCAGCGAGATTATGTTTGCGGGAGAAATGGATATTCCCGCTTTTCTGACCCTCAACCTGGTCACCATTATTATGACCCTGGCCATCAGCTCGATCTGCTTCTTCTTCTCCTGTATTTTTAATGAAGCAAAATATTCCCTGGCCTTTGGCGCGGGGATTCCGATCCTATTTTTCATAATCAACATGCTAAGAAATGTCGGCGGCAATTACGATTGGCTTAAATACCTGACCATCTACTCTCTCTATGACCCCCATGCCATCGTAAGCGGTGAGGAAGCAGTTCTCACCGTCAGCCTGTTTTTTACCGGCACCGCCCTGATTCTCTACAGCGCCGGAATCTACATTTTCAGCCGCCGTAATCTATATTTATAAGCGGCCTGCAAATATGCAGACCGCTTAAATGAACGTTGACCTTATAATTCTCACTAACTGCCTTTTTTTGATTCCCGGCCGCGCGAATTTTTGTCGAGCATCTTTTTACGCATGCGAATACTGGCGGGGGTAACTTCTACCAGTTCATCATCTTCGATATATTCCATGGCCTGTTCCAGGCTGAAAATTATCGGTGGGGCCAGGCGGAACGTATCATCGGAAGAGCTGGCGCGAACATTGGTCAGGTGCTTCTTTTTGCAGATATTAACATCGAGATCGCTTTCACGAGAATATTCCCCTACAATCATCCCGGCATAGACCTGCTCATTAGGTGGAATAAAGAGAGAACCACGTTCCTCGATATTGTGAATCGCATAGGGGGTCGCTTCCCCTGCTTCAAAGGCGACCAGAACCCCGCGGCGGCGCCCCGGAATGTCACCTTTCCACGGCCCATAGTGACTGAAAAGGTGGTGCATAATGCCCTCGCCCCGTGTATCTGTCAGCAGCTCCGAACGGAAACCGATCAGGCTGCGAGCCGGAATCATAAATTCCAGCTTGACGTTGTTTTCACCGGCAGGCTGCAGGTTAAGCATTTCACCCAGGCGGCTGCCTAAATTCTCAATGACGCGGCCGGAGTAACTCTCAGGTACATTAATAAACAGGCGCTCGTATGGCTCGCAAACTTTGCCATCTATAGTCTTTAAAATCGGCTTCGGCCTCGAAATTTGCAATTCGTAACCTTCACGACGCATAGTTTCAATCAGAATGCCTAAATGAAGTTCACCACGCCCGGAAACCTGAAAAGCTTCCGGCGATTCGGTTTCGGCCACTTTAAGGCTTACATTAGTTTCGGCTTCTTTCCATAAGCGACTGCGCAGCTGGCGTGAAGTCACATACTTTCCTTCGCGGCCGGCGAAGGGGCTGTTGTTGACCATAAAGGTCATGGTCAGGGTTGGCTCGTCTACAGCCAGCAGGGGCAGAGGAACAGGATGCTCAGGGTCGCTGACCGTCTCACCGATATTGACCTGGCCCAAACCGGCTATCGCTACAATATCACCTGCTTCAGCCCGTTCGGTCTCCTTACGCTTAAGACCTTCGTAAGTCCACAGCTTACCGATTTTCATCACTTCAACCAGGCCATCCTGCTTACAGAGGGCGATCGTCTGCCCGCCTTCAAGAAAACCGTTGCGAATACGGCCAATGCCAATCCGGCCCACGTAGTCATCATAGTCAAGGGTGTTGATCTGTAACTGCAGCACCTCTTCAGAATCAGCGGTTGGCGGCGGTATCTCAGCCACAATCAGTTCGAACAGCGGCTGCAGGTTGGCCCCAGGGCTGTTCGGATCTGTCGTAGCCACACCCTGGCGCGATGAAGTGTAGATCACCGGAAAATCCAACTGCCAGTCGTCGGCTTCCAGTTCAACAAAGAGGTCAAAAACCTCATTTAATACCTCTTCAGGACGGGAATCAGGACGGTCAATTTTGTTTATAGCCACGATAATCCGCAGCCCTACCTCTAAGGCTTTGCGCAGCACAAACTTGGTCTGCGCCATAGGCCCCTCGAAAGCATCTACTAAAAGCAGCGCTCCGTCTACCATGCGCAGCACCCGTTCAACCTCTCCGCCAAAGTCAGCGTGTCCCGGAGTGTCAACAATGTTAATCTTGGTGCTGCCGTAATGCACCGCTGTATTCTTTGAAAGAATTGTGATGCCTCTTTCCCGTTCCAGGTCATTTGAATCCATTACCCGCTCAACTACACGTTCGTTATCGCGGAATATACCAGCCTGGCGCAGTAAACCGTCGACCAAAGTAGTTTTGCCGTGGTCAACGTGCGCGATGATGGCAATGTTTCTGATACTGTCTCTCGTTTGTATGGTCAAATCTTTTCACCCATTCTCACTGTCTAGTTTAGCCTGGACGGGGTCTTCCCCTCACCTTAGCTTGTGGTTCACAATAAAAGTGATTCACAGGTTCTAATTAAACCATTATTTCCCGGGAAATGCAATCACCTGGCCGGGGTACAGCGGTCTGGCTTGATTTTTTATTAATAGTTAGAACGATTACTAATATTATGATATAATAATATACAAACAAGGCAGCTGGTTATAGATTGCTGAAACAGGCACTTGAAACACTGCCTATTTATTAACAGAAAGGATTGATTAACATTAAGATCGACATCGTAAAAAGCCAGGTTGTCTTTACTCCGGAAAGTGATGAAGAAAAAGCAAAATTAACGGCTATCTGGAAAATCATGGTTGACTGTGTCAAGGGTACCCGTAAACTGGTGCCGGTTGGGGAATATGTTCCCCACAAAAATGATCATGGTGCATCCTTCTACATTGAAGGCCTTCAGGAAGATGGTAGCAGCTTTGTTGAAGTAAAGGTTGATCATGATACGCGCGTTTTTTGCATGACCTGTAATAAGTTTTTAGATGTCAAAGCAGGCAGCGTAATTCCTCTCTGCTGCGGCAAAATGATGACTATAGCAGACTAATACAATGGCCTAAACCAGGAATGTAAAGTAAAATGCGGGAAGCGCTGTCTACAAAGCAGCACTTCCCTTTTCTGATATAAAGCAGATTAGCTGCATAAACGAAAAAATTTTCCTCTTCAGCAGGACTATTCCAGATTTAAGCGAATAGTAAATGGCGTAGCATGGTAGAACGGCAGGGGAAGTAAAAAATAGTTACTGGTTGCCATACCGGTTTATTTTTGCTTTTCATTGCTCCATGCGGGGGCAATTTTTTTTACCCTGACCCAGGCCGAAAATCTCTTTGCAGAGAGAGGTGAACTTAAAAATATTAATTAGCGCTGCCGCGAAAGCCGAAGAGAAACCGATGGAACTGTCCCCGTGACTTAAGACTAAATGGAAGAAGGGTAAAAAAAATGAAAACAAAGTTATTCTTGCTCATCACTATTACTGCTCTGTTCATGGCTCTGCTGATCAGCGGCTGCCAGCAGTCAGCAGAGGAACCTGATAGCGACACAGCTGTTGAAGAGGGCACCGCTGTCGAAGAGGAAAGCCAGCAGTTCACCCTGCAGTTTGCAACTTTCTGGCCGGCAGGAGACTTTCAGGTTGCAGAAGGCCACCAAGCCTGGGCAGATGAAATCTCTGCCCGTGTTGCGGCGGAAACCCCACATACGGTTGATTTTGAATGGCACTACGCCCAGGCGCTGCTCTCAATGCCAGAGCTTTATGAGGGCACAGCCCAGGGAGTTGCCGATATCGCAACAACCTGCCCGGCTTACACCCCGGGACTGTTTCCGATCACTGAAGCTTTTGAACTGCCCGGTTACAACAACAATAATGCCCTGGTCTCTTCTGTGACCATGCATGAGGCCTGGAAGCAATCGGCAATACTACAGGAAGAGTTTGCCGACGTTAAAATTATGCACTTCTGGGCCACCGGCCCCGGAGCCTTCATCACCAAAACCCCTGTCCGCTCAATGGAAGACCTATCCGGCCTTGATATCAGGGCGGTCGGCGGAACCATTCCCTGGGTAGCCGCTCTCGGCGCGAACCCTGTATCTTTCGGTATGGGAGCCTCCTATGAAAACCTTGAAACCGGGGTGGTAGACGGCCTCCTTGCGCCTACAGATGTCCTGAAAGGCTTCAAATTAGCCGAAGTAACCAAGTATGTTACCCAGTCTCCGCCCACCTATAATATCATCTTCATGAAGGTGATGAACTGGGATACCTGGAATGCCCTTCCGGCATCTGTGCAGAAGATTTTTGACGAGGTTAATGAAAAATACGTTATCGAATACGGCAAACTGCGAACAGATCATTCAGTTATCGGTCTGGAGTACGCGGTCAGTGAGTTCGGCCATGAAGTAATTGAACTGGAGCCCGCCGAATTTCAGCGTTGGGCAGACCTGATTAACCCGATCATGGACGAGTGGGTTAAAAAAGCAGATGCCTTAGGATTACCCGGCCAGGACATCCTGGATATGGTTCGGGAACTCGATGCCCGCTACTCGGCAGAGTACGGCAGCTACGGAGAATAAATTACTGCCGGAGAGGGCTGTTTTTCAGCCGGTTTTATACCCTTGTGAAAATAATGCCCCCTCCGGCCTACAATTACACTGTCTTCGGTACTAAAGGGAGGAATATTTTTGATTAGTCTTTTCACCAGATTTGTGCACATTCTTACCTGGCGAACAGCCCAGCTGGCCCAGGCAGCGCTGGTTTTCGCCATGGTTATCATCGTCGCTAACGTTATCTTAAGGATTCCCTGGAAACCGATCGGCGGAACAGTAGAACTTGTAGAGATGGCCGGAGCTGTGCTGCTTGCTCTTGGTGTTGCTTACACTGCCATCATGAAAAGTCACATCATGGTCGGGGTGCTGGTAGAACGGTTTTCGCCACGTGTTCAGGGCCTGATCAATATAGTTGTCAGCCTTATCTCCCTTTACTTTTCATACCTGCTGGCGCGTGAGCTGTTATTCTACGCCATAAACATGATGGGGCGGGGTTATGAGACCGGCCACCTGAAAATTCCAATTGCCCCTTCAATCTACCTGGTTGCTTTCGGCTTCATTATGCTGGCGCTCGTCCTCCTGGTAGATCTTATCAAGGCAGTTTCTACCGTTCTGCAGGGGAGGGAAAGCGCTTGACTCCAATTCAAATCGGCCTTTTATCAATTATCTTCATCTTCGTTCTTCTCTTTGCGCGTATGCCGGTAGCCTATGTAATGCTCGTGGTGGGTATGTCCGGCTTTGCTCTAATCAGAACCCCTGCCGCAATGTTCTCCATTACTTCCCAGACAATCTACAACACCTTTGCGTCCTACTCGCTGATTGTTATTCCCATGTTTGTCTGGATGGGCTATATCGCTTACTATTCCGGTATCAGTTCACGCATCTACGAAGCAACTTACAAGGTTATGGGCAGCCTGAAAGCAGGCCTGGCCCTGGCCACTATTGCTGCCTGCGCGGCATTCGGAGCCATCTGCGGTTCAACTACGGCCACGGCAGCAACGATGAGTTCTGTGGCCCTGCCGGAAATGAAAAAATATAACTATAACCGTTCACTATCAACTGCGACTATTGCTGCTGCTGCAATACTGGGGGTAATGATCCCACCCAGCGTAATTTTTATTCTATACGGAATTTCTGCCCAGGAGTCAATCCGTAAGCTTTTCCTGGCCGGCATCTTTCCGGGCCTTCTGCTAATGGCTCTCTTTATGCTGGCTGCCTATCTGCAGGCAGTGCATAACCCTGCATTAGCGCCGGCAGGGCCCCGGGTTCCCTGGGGAGAAAAACTAAAGGCAGTGATGAGTGAAGGCGTTGAAGTGGTCTTTATCTTTATTGCCGTAATGGGCGGGCTATTTGCCGGTTATTTTACTCCGACAGAAGCCGGTGCAGTTGGTGTCTTTGCCACATTAGTGGTTGCCCTGGCCCGGCGCCAGTTGACCTGGCAGGGCTTTGTCAACTCGCTCAACGACTCGGTACGCATATCGGCGATGATCATGTTTCTGGTTGCCGCAGCATCAGTTTACGGCCGTTTTCTGGCCATCACCGGCCTGCCGGCAGGGTTAGCCAACTGGGCAGTTGAACTGCCCCTGCCGCCTGTAGCCATTATGGCCATCATCCTCTTCATCTATCTCATCCTTGGCTGTTTTATTGATGCGCTGGCTCTAATCCTGCTGACCGTACCTATCTTTTATCCGGTGGCAGTAGAACTCGGTTACGATCCGATCTGGTTTGGCGTAATTATTGTGCTGGCGCTGGGCATGGGGGTAATCACACCGCCGGTTGGCGCCAATGTTTATGTTGTAGCCGGGGTAGACCGGGAAACACCGGTCATGGAGATATTCAGGGGGGTAAGCTGGTACCTGCTGGCGATCATTGCCTGCATTATAATCCTATTTATCTTCCCGCAGATTGCCCTTTTTCTGCCCGGCATGATCGACTGAACTGGCTGCGACCAAAGAGCTTTCTGCTTATATAAAATTAACCTCTTTCCCCTAGCAGACCATTCTAACACATTTTATTGACAAGAATGGTTAGAATAGGTTAGTATAAGTGTTAGAATAGAACAGGGGAAGTGATGTGGTGAACTTAACAGAAGGTTTGACGCTTGAATTAAAACGGCAGGTAGTCGATGATATTCGGAAAACAGTTATAGCTTTTGCAAATACAGATGGTGGGACGATATATGTAGGGATCGAAAATAACGGCGAGATTATTGGGGTAACAGATGTAGACGGGGAAATGCTAAAGATATCCAATATGATCCGCGATGCCATTAAACCTGACATAACTTTATTTGTGTCTTGCAATAGTGAGAAAATCGACGGAAAATCCGTTATTAAGATCGTAGTAGATAAAGGCACGGAAAGCCCATACTATCTTTCAGTTAAAGGCTTGCGCCCGGAAGGTGTGTTTGTCCGTCAGGGCTCATCTTCTGTCCCCGCTACTGAAAACACCATACGAAGGATGATTAAGGAAACAGATGGAGATAGCTTTGAGAATATGCGTTCACTCAATCAGAATTTAACCTTTGATGCTGCAAACAAGGAATTCCGCGAGAGAAAGGTTCCTTTCGGGGGAAGCCAGTATAAAACCCTTAAGATTGTAAATGCAGACAGTATCTATACAAATCTCGGACTATTGCTATCGGACCAGTGTGTGCACACCATTAAAGCTGCTGTCTTCGATGGAACAACGAAAACAGTATTCATGGACAGGCGTGAGTTTGATGGATCCCTCCTAAAGCAACTTAACGAGGCATTTGAATACATTTCACAGTATAATAAGATTCGGGCAGAATACACAGGGCTGCACAGGGTAGACAAAAGAGACTACCCAGAAGAAGCATTGAGGGAAGCTCTGCTTAATTCAATTGTGCACAGGGATTACGGATACAGCGCAAGCACTTTGATCAGTATTTTTAATGATAGGATTGAGTTTATTTCTGTTGGTGGCTTGGTCAAGGGGATCTCGATTGATGATATGATGCTCGGAGTTTCAATGACGCGTAACGAAAATTTGGCACATATCTTTTATCGGTTGACACTTATTGAAGCCTATGGAACGGGTGTGCCGAAGATACTGAGAAGTTATGACGATTATCCTAAAAAACCCAACTTCGAGGCATCAGGAAATGCGTTTAAAACCACCCTGCCCAATAAGAATATAGAAAATGTACAGAATCTATTATCCGAAAAGGAACAGATTGTTATAAATCTGGCGGCGCGGGAAAAGGAAATTTCACGAAAAGATGTGGAGAAAGCTCTGAAGGTTTCTCAAACTATGTCCGGCCGTATCATCAAAAGTCTTGTAAGCAAAGCAATTCTCCAGGCTGTGGGTGGAGGCAAAAGCAGAAGATATATTGCAATTAAGTAGCTAACCGATCCTCAAATTTTATACAGCGGGAGTGCCTATCTCAATACCCGTCCAACGCCTTTTGCAGATAGGCAACCACTGCATCGCGCAGCCATAAGGGTTCCAGGACTTTCAGGTCAGGACCCCAGCTGGCGATCCAGGGGACCATCTCGCTGGCGCCGGTCAGGCGAAAGGTAATCTCAATTTCCCCTTTTTCAAGCTCTCTGACTTTCTGCGACTCATGAAAATTGATCACCCGGAAGCGTTCAGCAGTGCCGCAGCAGACCCTGATACGCACATCTTCCAGGGCAACATTGCCTTCAGAGGTCCAGGTTGCCCAGGCCTGGCTGTAAGCGCGTTTCAGCGAATAACTGGAAGGCATTCGGAAGTGAGAATTCTCGATAATGGTTAGCTCCCTGATATGGACGACATGAAAGATGCGGTTCGCTTCACTCTTCAGGCAGTAACCGGTCAGGTAGAAATTGTTGAAGCGGTTGAGCAAACCATAAGGCTCGACAATCCGCTCGGTTTCCACTCCATCATAAGTGCGTAAATATTTAATTTTAATCCTGTTTTTATGCCGCAGGGCAGTAAATATTTCACTGATCAGATGGGTAAATTTTTTCGGGTCGGCCGGAACCGGTTCAGCGACATGAACATGATTTTCGATTTCGTTGATCAGCAGGTTATAGATACTAACACCCGCTAAACTCTCGGCCAGCAGTTTACGCATAATCTTGTGGTAGGCGTCTTTCAGCATGCCGCGATACTGCGGGTAAAGGCTTAGCGCCGCGTGAAGCGATTCATTGATGTTAAAGGCGGGCGCGGCCATTTGCCCTTCAAAAACATAGTAAGTTTTACGATTTCTTTTAACTCTTTTTATGCCAACCAGGGGACCGGGTAGATCATCGTCAAGCCAGGTAGAACGCTCATTATCAGGTTCTTCGCCTTCTTCGGGGTTCTCACCCCTGGCCAGCGGGTCAAACAAAAGCTCCAACCGCTCAAGAGCGCGGTAGATGGTCTTGCGCGAAGGGTAGGTTCCTTTGACCTCTTCGTAAGCTTCTTCAAGATCTTCAATTGTTGCCCCCCCGAGCGGGGTTTTTTCCAAAATGCGAACCAGTATGTTGGCAATCGCTTCAGGGTGATTGCAGCGCGGCGATTTAGCGGGCACAGCGATTCCTCCTGCCTCTTGGAAATCAATGCTTACAGCTTTCGCGATTAATTGGAGATTTCCTGCATATCTGGTAAATCGTCCTGCTTAGAACCGCACATTCACCACCACTAATCTATGCGCAGTGCAGCAGAAGGTTTTGACCTAGAATACGGCGAACTATAAAATGGCAAACAAAACGGTCTCGAGGAGAAATAATGCCCATACCAACCTTAACTGAGATTCGCCAGGCTGCTGCGCGGATTGCGCCTTACGCCCACCGGACACCTGTGGCTACCTGCACCGCTTTAAACAACAGAACAGGGGCGCAGGTGTTTCTTAAATGCGAAAACCTGCAGCGGGTGGGCGCTTTTAAATTTCGCGGCGCCTGCAATGCTGTTTTTTCACTTTCTAGCGAAGAAGCAAAGGCTGGTGTAGCAACTCATTCCTCGGGCAACCATGCGCAGGCCCTGGCCTTAGCCGCCGGCCTGCGCGGAATTCCAGCCTTTATAGTAATGCCGAATAACGCCCCCGCAGTTAAAAAAGCGGCTGTAGCCAGCTACGGCGGGCAGATCACTTTCTGCGAGCCAACGCTCGCCGCACGTGAAGTTACCCTGGCTAAGATTGTCGGGCAGACCGGAGCCGCCATAGTTCACCCTTACGACGATTACCGGGTGATCAGCGGGCAGGGCACCGCTGCCCTTGAATTGGTGGAAGAGATAGCGGATCTTGATCTGGTAATTGCCCCCGTGGGCGGGGGCGGTCTGCTCAGCGGCACAGCTATCGCCGCTACCGGGCTATCTGCAAAAATTCGTACCATTGCCGCTGAACCTGAATTGGCTGACGATGCCTGTCGGTCTCTGCAAGCAGGAAGAATCATCCCTTCAGTTAACCCGCAGACCATCGCTGACGGCCTGCTAACATCACTTGGCGATCTGACCTTTCCGATCATTCAAAAACAGGTTGAACAGATTATCACCGTCAGTGAAGCAGCAATTATTGAAGCAATGCGCTTTACCTGGGAGAGAACCAAGTTGATTATTGAACCGTCCGCGGCTGTTCCAATCGGAATGCTCTTGGAAAGTAAAATTAGCTTTGAAGGGCTGCGCATTGGCATAATTATATCCGGTGGCAACGTAGACTTAGATCATCTGCCCTGGCAATCATAATCTTAGAAGGGGGAAGGCATTACGATGGGAAAAATTTATAGCGATATCACAAAAGTAGTGGGCAATACACCCCTGATCAGATTAAACAGGCTGACAAAAGGTTTGCCGGCAGTAGTAGCGGTCAAACTCGAATCACAGAACCCGCTCGGCAGCGTTAAAGATCGCATTGCCGTTAACATGATCGATGAGGCTGAAAAAGCGGGGTTAATCGGCCCGGATACTGTTATTGTTGAGCCGACAAGTGGTAATACCGGTATCGGCCTGGCCTTTGTCAGCGCCGCCAGGGGTTACAGTTTGATACTGACCATGCCGGACACCATGTCTGTTGAACGTCGGCAACTGCTTAAAGCCTTAGGTGCAGAACTTATTCTAACCCCTGGGGCAGAAGGAATGAATGGGGCAATCAGGCAGGCCGAAAAACTTATAGCAGAAAACAAGAATTACTTTATGCCGCAGCAGTTTAAAAACCCTGCCAACCCGGCAGCTCACCGTGCTACCACTGCTGAAGAAGTATGGGCTGACACTGACGGAGCTATAGATATACTGGTGGCAGGCGTTGGAACCGGCGGAACAATCACCGGTGTTACACAGGTTCTTAAACAGAGGAAACCGCAGTTTAAAGCAATCGCTGTTGAACCTACCCGTTCGCCGGTTTTATCCGGCGGCGAGAAGGGTCCGCATAAGATCCAGGGAATCGGCGCCGGGTTCGTACCAGACGTTTTAGATGTTACCCTTATTGATGAAATCATCCAGGTAGATGATGAAGATGCCGCCAAAACTGCCCGCCGCCTGGCAAAAGAAGAGGGTATTTTTGTTGGCATATCGTCAGGCGCGGCGACATTTGCCGCCTTAAAAGCTGCCGCCCGTCCGGAAAACGCCGGCAAACTGATCGTTGTAATCATGCCAAGCACCGGTGAGCGCTACCTGAGCAGCGGCCTCTTTGATGCGGAAGAACGTTAATCCTGGCCGAAACCGATTGCATGTTTGGCCCCGCCGCGCAGCACACGGCTGATATCATTATCCTTCAGCAGATTTTCAACATCTTCAACAATAATCTGCAGCAGTTCTTCCCTGCCTGCGCCGGCATGCTTCAAAAGCCTGATGCCCTGCTTCATCTTTAAACGTTCGGCTACATTCCTCACAAAACGACCATTTCCGCCCCGTTTATCGGCGCTGGTGGCTGCCTTGACGAATAGTTGCTGTAATTTTTCGACTGCCTCTGCAGAAATCCGGTAATCTTCACCAAGCTGTTGACCGAAAATCGCATAAAGCTCTTCACCGCTGTAATCGGGAAATTCAATTTTATGCGGCACCCTGCTGGTCAGGCCGGGGTTTAAGGCAATCATCTTTTCCATCTCATCGGTGTAGCCAGCCATGATCACCACCAGCTCATCTTTATGCTCTTCCATTTTCTTAACCAGGGTCGCCAGCGCTTCCTGGCCAAAATCCCTCTCGGAACCACCATTTAAGGCGTATGCCTCATCAATAAAGAGTACCGAACCGAGACTTTTTTCGATCACTGAAGCGGTCTTAATCGCGGTGTGGCCGATATAGAGCGCCACAAGATCCTCACGGCTCACTTCAACAAGATCACCCTTTTCCAGTAAACCTTCTGCCTTAAGAACCTGGCCGACAATACGGGCAACCGTTGTTTTACCACTGCCCGGGTTGCCTGTGAAGAGCATATGCATGCAAAGCCTTTCGCCTCTGATGCCTAGATCGGCTTTCTTCTTTTCCATCACAAAATGAGCGAGAATCTCCCTTATGCGATCTTTTACAGCGCTTAGTCCAACCAGTTTATCTAACTCGCCCAGAGGTTCCGCGCCCGGCGAACCGCCATTAGCATCAGATTCCTCCAGCGGCAAAGCACGCAGAAAACGATTAATAGCCTCGCCCTTTAATTCTTTGCCCTTACCAGCAGCGCTTAAACGGGGCTTACTGAGAACCTCAAGAGCCATGCGGCAGGCGATATCTTTTAAGGTGCGTGCCCCGCAAACGCTATTATCTTCCCGCATCTGCCCCAGCACCGCTTTAAACAGTTTCTCACCCTCTAGATCAAGCTGGCAGCCGTATGGTTTAAGAATTCGTTTAAAGATCTCAACCATTTGCGGCTCACTATAAGCGGGCAGGTGCAGGCGGCGGAAAGGCACTCCCTGCTGCTTCAGCTTATGCTGCAGTTTAGCCAGGGCCCGCTTCTGACCTGCATCAAGGACAAGAACTACCACCTGGTCCCGAAACTCTCCGACCAGTTTGTCAATCAACTCTTCCAGTTCACTTTCTTCAAGCAGATCAGCGCCAACTGCAGCGCAAATACCGTTTTCATCAAAACGGTGATCTATCAGGTAGCCATTTTCTTTATCAACCCGCTCTTCGATGCAGCCATAGAGCGGGCAGATCTCTAAATGATAGAATATGGCGGCCATCAGCTTCAGCGCACTGCTCAGACCAACTCCAACCCCATCTGTCGTGCAAATATAGTGAAAAGGGTATGCTTCCCTGGCAGGAAGCTGCTGCCCATTCTCTTTTATCGAGCCGATAAAATCAACTACCCGGTATACTTCCGCTTTCAGCTCATCCAGGCCAACCAGCCCGTCCAACTGCTGCAACGCTTCTTCCAGATTGGTCTCGGGCTCTGCTTCACCGTCACCGCGCGCAAACCTGCGCGATATTTGCCCCATACCACCGCGGCCGCTTCTGCCGAGCAGGTTTTCCAACTCAGGGTCGCCCATGATCTGGTGGTTATCTGCTTCCTGTAGTTGGATCAACAGATGCTGCCACTCAACACGCGGCAGCTGTTGTGCCACCTTAACTTCCAGAAGCGCCCCATCCCGGTCGCAATAAGCCTGCCAGTCAAAGCCTTCTTTTAAGATCTCTGAAAAGTGATCAAGCATGGAATGCTGAAATGACTGACCCTGCCCGGGCTTAAAGAGCAAATTTAAACGCTTCCGTGTAGGCTCTAATAGCAGCATCCGGTGGCCCTGTGAGTTCAGGGCATTATATTCATCCTTTGCGCCGACCAGATCGTCAAGCAGCTCCTTTAGATCAACCTCCGAGCGGCTTTCTTTCCCTTTTAAGGCCAGCGAAACTCTGTAAATTGCCGATAAAGTTAACATGGTATCACCCCCGCTAAGTGATAATAACACATTTTCAGAACAGATGTGTGACAGGTTTGCATATAACCATGTATTATTTGCCCAGTCATGATAAAATTAACTACAAGCTTGTGCCTGATTAATATTTGAAAGAAGGGATCTTATGAAAACCGCTAAAGTGATCGCCTGGCTGGGGCTCTTTGCGATGACAGCCGTACTCTTCAATGGTTTTGCCAACGGTAACTTCAGCCGCGACGGCGCGGAGCTGCTTGCTAATCCCTGGGGCATTGTATCTCTCGTTGACCTCTACGTGGGTTTTGCTCTCTTTTCACTCTGGATCGCTTTTCGCGAAAAGAACCTGCTAACTACAGTTATCTGGATCATATTGATGATTGTTTTAGGCTTTTTCGCGGGCAGCCTCTACGTGCTGCTTGCCCTCTACAGCAGCAAAGAAGACTGGTTAACATTTTTCCTCGGAGCGCGTAAAGATACACTGATCAAGAAATCATCATAGTTTGATCAAGAAAGGGCTATCATGCCGGCTAAGTATCAGGAAATTTTCGAAGAGTTAAAATCGGTCGTATCAGGCAAGACTTTGGATGCCCTACTGCCACCGCTGGTTTTTGTGATCGTTAATGGGTTAACCAACCTTGATCAGGCGATCACTTTTGCTCTTGGCCTGGCCATCGTACTGAGCCTCATTCGTCTGCTGCGCAAACAAACCTGGCATTATGCGCTTGGGGGCTTTTTCGGTGTTGCTCTAGCCTCGGGCTTTGCTTACCTCACCCGCAGCGCTACAAGCTACTTCATCCCGGCCATCATCAGCAGCGCCCTTTTACTGCTTCTGGCCCTGGCAAGCCTGCTCGCCGGTAAACCCCTGGCTGCCTGGGCCAGTCATTTAACAAGGGGGTGGCCCTTATCATGGTTCTGGCGAAAAGATATTAAACCTGCCTACCGTGAGGTAACCTGGTTTTGGGCCGCATTTTTCCTGATGCGCCTGCTCTTTCAGGTTGCTCTTTTCCAGAGCGGAGATGCCACGCGCCTGGCCTGGGCCAACACACTACTCGGCTGGCCGGTTACAGTAATCATTCTGGTAATCACTTACCTCTATGGAATCTGGCGCCTGCGCCGCCTGGGCGGACCGGGTGTGGAAGAATACCAGTCCGGCAAAGAACCTCCATGGCAGGGGCAGATCCGCGGTTTTTGAAATTTACTTCCGCTAAAATTAAATAGCAAAAGGGACTTTCGGAGGTGTATTATTAATGGACGATTTAGATCAAAGAATTACCGAAGTGGTGGGAAAAATTGAAGAGGTTAAGAGCCGCTGGCCTTTCCATTCTCCCAAGGTTTCAATGGTTCAGGAACTGGAAAACCTCGAATTGGAACTGGAAGAGCTCAAAAAAGCAAAAAAAGACCGGGATGGTAAACTTTGATTAGTGGAATAAAATCATCGTATGGAATCTTTAACTTCGAGTGCTTAAAGGTAATCTTCCCTGATCGGCGTAAATACTTCGATTAATGTAGTTGGCTCGGGCACCTCTGCCCCGTGCTCAACATTGGCTTTAACTGACCAGCTATCCCCTGCATTTACTTCGTGGATCTTTCCCTCAATCGTAAATATAATTTTACCGGACAGCAAATAGCCGGTTTGTTCATAAATATGGCTGTGCATGGGCACTATTGCTCCCTGCTCAAATATAAACTTGCACAGTACTGTTTTGTCGCCGGAAACCAGGGTTTTGCGCTTTATTCCCTCGGCCATGACGACAAAATCGCCTTCCGCTTGCTTCAACACCTGATAATTGCTCATCCTTAAAACCTCCATTTTCAGGCAGTAATAAGCAAGTGCCCCGGGTTTATAACCCGGGGCACTAAACAATATTGTTACTATTTAACCAGATCTTTTAAGGCTTTTCCAGGTTTAAATGCAGGTACGTTCTGTGCTGCAATTTTTATTGCCTCACCAGTACTTGGGTTGCGGCCTTCACGTGCATTGCGATGCCTTACTTCAAAAGTTCCGAATCCCACCAACTGAACTTTTTCACCTTTGGCCAAAGTATTGGCAATACCTTCTAAAACTGCCGCTACCGCTTTTTCACTGTCTTTTTTTGTAATGCCAGCTTTTTCAGCAACTGCTTCAACTAATTCTGGTTTATTCAATTTCTAATTCCTCCGCTCATTGTAATTGACTTATATACTTTAAAACAATATGCCTTATCATACACATATTCTACCGGAATAACAACAACAAATATTCAATTAGCCATTGAAATCTTCCACAATAAAGGCTTTCATTCTTTCAGATGCACCACAAAGAATCCTGCTGCGGTGGTAAACCAGGTATAATGAGCGCCGCAAATCATAACCACTGAGCGGGAAAACATCAACCAACCCGGCAGCACTCATTTCGCTCACCGAAAGTCTTGACAAAAAGGCAATGCCCAAACCTTCCCTTACCGCCTGCTTAATGCCTTCGAGGCTGTTGATGTAAGTTACACCCGTAAATAGATCAAAGCCGTAGCCTCTTTCAAATAGTTTCTTTTCCAACAGCTGGCGTGTAGCAGATCCTTTCTCACGCATTATCAGGTGCATAGAAAAGAGTGCTTCCAGCGGAACTCCTTCCGTGTAATCAGTTTGGGGCAGTAATCCCTTAGTTGCACAAAGAACAAGCTCATCCTCATAAAGCGGCAGATACTTTAACCTTTCATCCTGGCTAATCTGACCAACCAGGCCAAAATCATAACTGTAGTTTAATACCCCTTCTAAAACAGCACTGGTATCTAAAATATTAACATTAATATCTATTTTGGGGGCTATTTTTCTAAAACGGGCCATCAGCGAAGGCAACAGGTAAGCACCCGGCACAGTGCTTGCTCCCACATAAACCAGCCCGGCTGATGCCTGGCGGGCGCCTGAAAGCTTTTCCCGGCATTCTTCCTGCAGGTTAAGCATCGACTGTGCATAGTCAAGAAAAATTCTTCCGGCATCTGTCAGTACAGGCTCTCGGGCCTTTGAACGATCGAAAAGCATAACACCAAGCTCTTCTTCCAGCATTTTAATCCGCACGCTGACCGAAGGCTGGCTGATAAACATTTTTTCTGCTGCTTCAGAAAAACTTCTGAAAGAGGCGACATTAATAAATGCATTTATCTGATCAAAATCCATCTTGTTTCACCTTTCTGATTGAGCGAAACTGAGCTCTAGCCAACTATTCCACATTTCCATTATACTATAGATGACACTTTGCTCCCTGCATGGAAACCTGCTTTTGACCGTTATCAACCCATTGCCTGCCAACCTCTTTAAAACCATGTCCGGCATGAAAAGCAAGTGATCGCCGGTTAGGCGGAATAATGTTAATCTCACAGGTGATTAAAGCAATTTTTTGCTCGCGGGCATATTCAAATAAATCGCGATAAAGCAGCGAACCGATGCCACTACCCTGAAAATGGCCTCCCACGACAACCCTGTCAATATAGAGGAACCGCTCGTATCGGGCGGCAAACCAGTTAAAGTTATCGTTCTGGTAGGGTGCGTCATCTTTCATGGCCAGTAAAAACGCGGCAGCAGTGCCGTCAAGCTCAGCCAACCGGTGATAAGCAGACAGCTGATCCAGGTAAAAAGCCCTGCCCAAATCCATAGCGCTGGTGTGCCTAACCTCGCTGTCATTCAGCTCAACAACCTTCGCATAATCTGCTTCATGAACGGCGCGAATAACTGTTTCACTCATCCCTGCAGTCTCCTTCCCGCTGCTTAAAACTCTCTACATAATCAAGCATTGTCTCGAAAGCATTTATGTTACCTAAAAAATTTATATGCGGGTACCATGGTAACCATAGTCTTGCCGCTTCCGCTTGATGGCGCTGTGATCATAATTGTTTTCATTATTAAGAGGATACCACTTTATCGCTAATAATTGAATGCTTAGTAACCGGAAAGAGGTTATTTAAGATCTTTAGCGAAAGCTATAATATCTGGTGACCAATCACCGAATGGACGTTGAATTGAGGCAAAGCCGGGGGAAATAAACTCCGGAGGGGGTGGCTCTACCTTGAATAACAGAATCACATCTGAGTATATCGATCACATAGAAGATGAGATAGATCCCGAGCAATTGCTGCGTTTGGGAAATGATGCCACCTTCGCTCAAAAATATAAACATCTTCAGGAATTAGATCTTAAACCTGCAGATTTACGTAAGGCCTTTAGAGAGCTTAATCTCCGCCCTGATCTGGATTTTGAATGCGCTGCCATACCGAGGCCTCAGCTCGGCAATGTGCGGGCGGAATTAGATCGTTTTTGTCGCCGCGCAAAAAAAATTATGCCGCAGAGAGAACCGGAAGAAGGCTGGGATGAACTGCAGGTTTTAATCAGACTGGCCCTGCGCTGGCAGAAGAATTTAGACCTAACTGATGATTGCTCCATGCAGCGCCTCCTGGCTGCAATGGATATGCCTGGCAGGATAAACTTTGACCGTTGGCCAGACATGGAAGAAGCTGTGATGATCAAAAATGCCTTTGACACCTTTCGCACACAACTACTTAAACCGGCGCGAAAAGCCTGGCGTGAATACCGGCAAAATTACCTGGTTAGATTCCTTCTTCCGGCGGTAAGGCACTACAGACAAGATCTTAAGCGCATTTAGACTGTCCGGCACTATCTCACTCTGCTTCAATGTCGAGATAAAGCCTGGTCAGTTCCTTTTTCAAATAGTCAAAAGCATCGTCTACCGAGTCACAGAAGTGGATCAAATCAAGATCGGTTTTGCTGATTACCCCATACTTAGCCATATTTCCAAAGTTAATGATTCGGTTCCAATATTCTGTGCCGTAAATTAAAATCGGCATTTTTTTGAGCACTTTTCCAGTTTGGATTAGGGTCAGTGTTTCAAATAGCTCATCAAGCGTTCCAAAACCGCCCGGGAAAATTACCAGCGCTTTAGCCAGATAGATAAACCAGAATTTACGCATGAAAAAGTAATGAAACTCTAAGCTCAATTCGGGAGTTATAAAAGGGTTGGCCGACTCTTCCATCGGCAGGCTGATACTCAAACCAACTGATTTACCACCCGCCTCAAAAGCGCCTTTATTTGCTGCCTCCATCATACCCGGTCCTCCACCCGAGCAAACCACAAAACGATGGACTGAGTTCAGCCCTTTTGACCACTCGGTAAGCCGCCGGGATAACTCAACCGCATCTTCGTAATAGCGGGCAAGGAAAACCTGATTACGGGCAAATTCCAGTTCCTCCTGCAAGGCAGAGTTTACCTTCGCCCCATCCTTAGCAATACGCTCCTCTAATCTAGCCATTTCAATAGTTGCATCCTGCAAACTTTTAGTGCGGGCAGAACCGAAAAATACGATCGTATCTTCAATTTTTTCTTTTTTGAATCGCCTCATCGGTTCTAAAAATTCCGCCAGAATGCGAATTGTCCTCGCATCCGGGCTATTTAAGAACTCCAGATTCTTATAGGCTTTTACTGGCTCATTACCGTCTGTTACCATAATTCCTCCTCTTTGTCATTTACTGCAGTGGGAAGCACGATACCACCTTAATTATACTATATCATTTGCCTGGAACCTGTGGAAAACTGCTGTGTACAGAAAGCGGCCCCGGTAGTGGAGGACCGGGGCCTTCTTTGGGTATTAAATGCATCTCATCAAACATTTGAAGGAGGGATGCATTAAAGAAAAACTTTTAAAGAACCGAGTTGCTCCAGCTTGCACCTAAGCTTCCGCCGGTGAAGTTAACTTTTATCGACTGGTCTCCGTAACATTCAACGATGTGAGAAGTCTGGGGGAAGGTGCCGAAATACTGGAAGGTCAGGTCGACCGGTACCCAGCCAAGACCGTCTACGTAGAACTCAGCCCAGCTGTGACGGCTACCCTGCAGCGAACCGGAGGTCATTGCCCCACGCTGCGGGCGGGCGAAGCCAACAACTTCTCTGGCGTTTAAGCCCATGGCGCGTGCTTCGTTGATAAAGGCCTGGGCCAGTACGCGGCAGTTTCCGCTGCCTTTGTGCTTGTCGTAGGCAATGCGCGCTTTCTCGACTGTTTCATTGCTATTGTTCAACGCTACGGTGCGCACATTGATGTTGAAATCGGCGATGATTGTTTTTGTTTCACCCGGGGCAAGGTCGCCCAGGTTAAAGGTGCTGACGCGCCCCGCAGTGGAGACTAGATCATAGTTGACTGAGATTAAGCTTGTGGTCTGGTAGGGGGAGCTGTTTTCAAGCAGCGGAACCGAGACCATTACATTTTGCGAGGCCTCTGAGCCGTTGTTGGTTACTTTTACTTCAATTCTGAAGGTGTAGTTACCGCTGGCACCCCAGTTGTAGGTTACCGGCGCAGATACTGCCACTTGCTGTTCGGCTGGCTCAGGGGCTTCTTCGACAACCGCAGGCGCTGCTGCCGGGGTTTCGGTGACAGCTTCAACTTGCGGACTGCTGTCTACCGGGGCTGCGCTTTCTGCTTTTTTGTCAACCGGTGCGACTGCTGCGGTTTGCACTGCAACCGGCTGGGCTGCTTCTTCTGTTTTAACGGTATTTTCAGCAACCGGCGCTGTTTTTACAGAAACTGGCTGGCTGTTGACTGTACTATTTTCTGTTACTTTCTCCTCTGGTTCTTCTTCGACATCAGGGTCATCTTCGACCAGAACTGCTGTGCTTTTTAAGTTACTAACCACTGCTACCTTCTCTTCCACTGCGGCGGCTTCCACACTACTGCTGCTTAAGACTGCTGCTTCATTGCTGTCAGTCAGCAGGTAGAACCCTGCTCCTGCCATTAAAGCTGTTACTGCTACACATACTATCAAACTTTTTACCCAAGCTGCTTTCTTCTTCATCAAAAAGTCCCTCCTTCATGAGGGACCGACTTTGCTGAAACAGCTTCCTGTTTCGGCGGCCAGGCTGTCTTAGCTCTTGTGGAGCCTTAGACCCTTTAGCTTTGCGTCCTACCCTTTCGGGTAGTTTGCCTTTGTCGGTCAGGTTTTTTTATTTGGCCCGGCTGATTCTTCAGGTCAACCGGACATCGTGCTTTGTATTTCCTCCACTTTTGCCGCTCTATTCTCTTTAAAACAAAAAAGCCAGTTTCGGTGGCCAGGCAATCATAGCTCTTGTGGAGCCTTAGACCCTTTAGCTTTGCGTCCCCGCCTTTCGACGGGTTTGCCATTTCGTGCAGACTATCTAGAACTTACCTGACTCTAAGTATAGGGGGTGGAATGGGATTTGTCAAGCATTATTCAAAATAAACTATTTACTGCCCCACCTGCTATAATGAAAGTATAACAAATGTGCAGCACAAATGCTATGGGAAGAAGGTTTACCTACTATGCAGCACGCAGTTGATGAGCATAGAATACAATATTTGAACAACATACCTATTGGCAGCGGACCAATTGTCTACTGGATGAGCCGCGATCAGCGGGCAAATGACAACTGGGCCCTGCTTTACGCGCAAAATCTGGCCCTGGAATTTAAGGTGCCCCTGATTGTGCTTTTTTGCCTGGCGCCTGAATTTATTGGCGCCACCCTGCGCCACTACCGCTTTATGCTGCAGGGGCTGGCAGAATTGGAGACTACCCTGAGCAAACTGGGGGTCGGTTTTTACCTTGTGACCGGAAAACCGGAAGAAGAAATTCCCCTTTTTTGTAGTTCTTACAACGCCGGGGCGCTGATCAGTGATTTTTCTCCCCTGCGCATTAACAAGAACTGGAAAACGCAGGTTGCAAATACGATAAATATTGCATTTATTGAAGTTGATGCGCACAACATTATCCCCTGCTGGGTCGCTTCGCCCAAGCAGGAATACGCCGCTTACACTATCCGGCCGAAGATCAAAAGGCTGCTGCCGGATTACTTTACAGAGATACCACAAGCGGTGAAGCACCCGCATGCAATGCCAGAGGGTGCGCCGCTTACAGACTGGCTAAAAGCGGAAAAGAACCTGAAAATAGACAAATCGGTTTCAGCGGTAGCTTATTTTAAAGCGGGTGAGAAGGCAGCTGGGCAGGCCATGCAGTTATTTATAGAAGAAAAGTTACACCGCTACAATGCAGATCGTAATGACCCGACCAAAGACGGGGTTTCAAACCTGTCACCTTACCTGCATTTTGGTCAACTAAGCGCCCAGCGTTTAGCCTATTCTGCTAAACAGTCTGAAGCGCCGGGGGTAGAAGCATCCGGCTTTCTGGAAGAGCTAATCATCCGCAGAGAGCTATCCGACAATTTCTGCTACTACTGCGAGAGCTATGACTCAGTCGAAAGTTTTTCGCGCTGGGCGAAAGAAACCCTGGCTGACCATGCCAGTGACCCACGTGAGCACTTGTATAGAGCAGATGAATTTGAAAGCGCACAAACGCACGATCCGCTCTGGAATGCCGCTCAGACCGAAATGATGAGGCGTGGAAAAATGCACGGTTACATGCGCATGTACTGGGCCAAAAAGATCTTAGAGTGGACGGAATCTGCAGAAGAGGCACTAGCCCTGGCAATATACCTGAATGATAAATACTCGCTTGACGGTCGCGACCCTAACGGTTACGCCGGTATCGCCTGGAGCATAGGCGGGGTACACGACCGGGCCTGGTTCCAGAGACCGATTTTTGGGAAAATACGTTATATGAGTTACAATGGGGCAAAATCAAAGTTTGATGTTGCCCGCTACATCGAAATTGCATCCGCACTGAGCTAGCCGGGTGAGGCAGGAAATTTAATCTTTTTGTCAAAACTAGAAGATAGCGGCCGTATGCGCAAATTAAGATTGGGGCGTGATAGTATTTGAGAAAAATCTACATCCTAGATACCAGTGTAATTCTGCAATCACCAAACGCCGTACTCGGTTTTAAAGATAACCTGGTCATTCTTCCCGGGTGTGTTTTGGAAGAGCTTGATAATATGAAGAAAGCGTCTGATTACGAAATCCGGGCCAATACCCGTTGGGTAGCCCGGTTCTTAGATCAACTGCGCTCCCAGGGCGAACTCTACCAGGGAGTTCCCCTGCCTAACGGGGGAGAACTGCGTGTTGAAATGAACTGCACCGATCAGATAGCCCTGCCCTGTTCCTGGCCGGGTGATAAAGGTGATAACCGGCTGCTGGCTGTGGCCAAAAACCTGCAAAAAAACAATCAACCGGTGATTATCGTAACAAAAGACATCTTCCTGCGCATCAAGTCTGACGCGCTGGGCATTCCGGCACAAGACTATCGCAACGAACAGGTAGAATTTGATGTTGATGAACAGTATAAAGGCTGGGGAGAGCAGCAGGTGCCTGAAGATACTTTGAATCAGCTTTACCGCGAAAACTCTATTCCCTGGGAAAACACCCCCAGCCCTGTAAATAAGTTTTTTTTGCTGAAATCTGAGAGTAACAGGCAAAAAACTGCTTTAGCCCGCTTCCGGGATGGCCGCATGATCTTGTTAAATGATGCTCAGCCTGACTTTTTTGGCTTCAAGCTGAATCTGCTCCAGAAATATGCGCGGGAAGCGCTGCGCGATGACAGCATACCGATGGTCACCCTGATGGGCGCAACCGGCAGCGGAAAAACCCTTCTGTCACTGGGGGTCGGCCTCGAAAAAATTCTTGATGAAAGCGTATACCGCCGCATGCTGATTTGCCGGCCGAATGTTAGCATGGGTGAAGAGATCGGTTTTCTGCCGGGAGATGAAAATGATAAAATTGCCCCTTACATGCGCCCCATCTATGACAATCTTGAACAGTTAGTGGACTCTCACCCTGATCGCTACGCAAACGAAAAAGAGCTGGATGGAAAAGTTTCTTACCTCTTTACAACCCGTAAAATTGTAACCGAGGCCATAGCCTACCTGCAGGGGCGCTCTATCGTAGGTCAGTATATTCTGATCGACGAAGCCCAGAACCTCACCCCGAAACAGGCTAAGGGCATTATTACCCGGGCTGGTGAAGGCACCAAGATAGTGCTTGTAGGCGACCCGGAACAGATTAACAACCCCTTTCTTGATTCCCGAACCAACGGCTTGTCCTGGGCCGTGGAAAAAATGAAAGGCAGTCCGCTGCATGCTCATATCACCCTCACAGAAACCAAGCGCTCTAACCTGGCTATGGAAGCCGGTAAGCTGATGAAGTAAAAACTGACAGATGACGTAATATTGTAGCAATTTCCCCATAAAGGTGTTATAGTCAAAATGTGGCGCGCTGCTTACCGTTGCTTAAAAGCGTTTTAAGGGGGAAAAAGCATGCCAAGACCGTGGAGTGCAAAAAACCGTGAAAGCACTATTCAGAGCGTCGCAGCAAAAGAATTCGACCTTATAATTATCGGTGGGGGTATTACCGGCGCCGGAATCGCCCGCGAATGTGCCCTGCGGGGAATCAGCTTCTGCCTGCTTGATAAAAATGATTTTGCATTTGGCACCTCTTCGCGATCATCAAAACTTTTCCACGGCGGCCTCCGCTACCTTGCATCCTTTGAATTCGCCCTGGTCAGAGAATCAACCAGCGAACGCAACTGGTTGCGCCAACATTTTCCAAACCTGGTCAGGCCGCTCGGCTTTGTTTATCCTTCCTACCAAAAAAGCAAAGCCACACCCCTTACCATCTGGCTTGCCGTTAAACTGTATGACCTTCTCTCGAACTGTTTCAGCGAACATAAAAATTATCGCAAAGCAAAAATCTTCAACGCTGCTTTTTTAGAAGAATTTGAGCCTGCCCTTGCCGCTAATGTAAGTGAATTGGGCAGCCTGACTATGGCCGGATTTTACTACGATACCAACTGCGACGATGCGCGGGTAACCCTTGAAACGATTAAAGAAAGCCTTGACCTGGCGGATGGAGCCTCATCTGCCCTCAACTATACCCCTGTTACCGGTTATCTTCACAATCCTGCCGGCAGGGTCTGCGGCGTGCAAGCGACAGACCCATTTTCTGGCAGCGCTTTTGAGGTGAGGGGTAAATGTGTTGTTTCGGCAGCCGGCATCTGGACCGACGAAGTACTAACAGCTGCCGGTTACACTGATGCGCGAATCTACCCGACCAAAGGGGCCCATATTGTTGTGCCAGCCGCGCGGCTTGGAAACCGCCATGCAATAAGCCTGATTTCCCTGGACGATAAGAGATTTTTTTTCATCCTGCGCCGGGGCCCGGTTTCGATTATCGGCACAACAGATACCGCCTATTACCCTGAATCTAAAAACCTTGACCAGCCCTGGTGCAGCCGTGAAGACTGCGACTACCTGTTAAGAACGGTGAACAGGATGTTCCCCCATGCCATGCTGACCGATTCAGACATTATCAGCGCCTATGCCGGAATCAGGCCGCTGATCAGGCAGGAGGGGGCCAAACATGAATCTGATCTCTCCCGCAGACACGAGATTTTTACAACAGATAACGGGGTTGTAGCAATTGCCGGAGGCAAATCAACCATTTTCAGGCGTATGGCAGAGGACCTGCTTTTCTACCTCTTTAAGCATAGCTATATCGAAAAAACCGGAGCAAAAGAGTACTATAGGCGCGGTTTTTCCAAACAGCCCTACAAAGTAAGCTTAAGCAGGCAGGAATTTGATCAACTTGCCGCTGAAAAGGAACTGCAGACAGTAGCTCACCCCGATCAAATTACTCACTTCTATACCCAGTACGGCCGGGGAGGGCTGGAAATTCTGGAAGTGCTCAAGCGCATCCCTGAATCGGGCAAACCCCTTTTAGAAGGCTACCCGCACTGCGCTGCTGAACTGGTTTATATTCTGGAGTACGAAAACACAACAAAACTTATCGATCTGCTCTGCCGCAGAACCGAAGCCCAGTGGATGATAGCCCACTACAAACAAGCGGAACTTGCCGAGGCCGCGGCATCAATCATGGCTTCTTACTACGGCTGGGCGGAAGAGCGCAGAACAGCTGAAATTGAAACCTACCTTGACTACGTTGCCCATAGCGTTCGCTTCCTGCAGCAATAGAAAAGCCGGGAAGAATTATTACCCCCCCGGCCTAGCAGTTCAACTTACAATTTAGCTATAGAGCTTTTCAATATCGTGTGCGTAGTTATCGAGCACTACGCGCCGCTTTAGTTTCATAGTCTGCGTCAGCATTCTGTTTTCAACGGTAAAATCTTCCCTGAGGAAGTAGAATTTTTCAGGTATTTCGTAGCGACCGAAATCATCTTTAAGGTGTTCGCGAATCTCATCGATCATCATTTTCTTGAAGGTTTCATTAGCCAGCAAGTCATCGGGAGATGCAGAAACACCCTGCTGGGCAGCCCAGCGAGCCGACACCTCGAAGTCGGGCAGCACTAGACAAACATTGTAGGGCTTACCATCTCCGTAAATCATGGCATTAGCTACCTTCGGCATGAGCTTAATTTCTTCTTCAATCACCGCGGGGAAAACATATTTACCATTAGAAAGCTTATACTGCTCCTTAATGCGTCCGGTAATCCACAGAAAACCGTCTTTATCAAAGCGGCCGCGGTCTCCGGTGCGAAAACCACCATCTGGCATCAGCACTTCGGCAGTTTCCTGCGGCTTGTTGTGGTAACCTTTCATAATGTTCGGACCGTAAACAATAATTTCACCGTCAGCGGCGCCTTCTTCAGCCACACTTTGATCGATAACTACCTTCTGCCCTTCAAGAACCTTACCAACACTGCCAATACGCCATTCCGTAGGGCTGTTCATGGTTACAGCAGGTGAAGTTTCGGTCAAACCGTAGCAGTCGTAGGTGGGAATGCCGATATCATAGAAAAACTCGGCAATTTCCTTATTCATTGCCGCGCTGGCTGTTAAGGCCCCGGTTACCCGGCCGCCCATGGCCTCTCTGACTTTTGAAAAAACAATTTTGTCGAGCAGTTTGTGTTTGAAGTCTACAGCGGCGCTTGATTTGCCAGCATCAGCCAATTCACGCTTCTGCTTTGCGTTGGCACAGGCAGCGTCAAAGAGCTTTTTCTTCAGCCCCCCGGCGTCGCTCATTTTCAATTGAATGCCATCGTAGATCTTATTGAAAACGCGCGGCACTGAAATCAGGTAAGTTGGCCTGATAATCTTCAGATCCTCGGCCAGGGTAGTAACGTCGCGCATAAAGCCAAGCGAGCCCCCGAAAAGAATCCAGTTATTCAGCTCTCCGCTTAAGGCGTAAGAGTGAGCCCAGGGCAGCATGGAAATACCCACCTGGCTTGCAACCAGTTCCGGGTAGAGGCGGTAGCCACCGCGAGAGCAGTAGGTAAGGTTGCCGTGGGTCAGTAGAACACCCTTCGGCTCGGCTGTTGTGCCCGAAGTGTAGATAAGAACGGCAACATCATCAAAGTGCGGAATCGCTGGCTCTACCGGACTATCTGCGCCCGATCTTTCCAGCGCGGCCAGGCTGTTTTCGCCACCGGCGTCAATGATATAGATGTTTTCTAATGTTGGAATTTCCTTTGGAAAATCTTTAACCTGTTCATAGATTTCAGGCGTGGAAACCATTAAAAATTTGATGGCACTGTCCTTGATAATGTATTTCCAGGTCTGCCACAACTCTTTTTCATACATGGGAATATAACGGGCATTGCGGCCATAAGTTGCATAGGCCAATACAGCCCATTCCGGCCTGTTTGGCGAGATAATGCCCACGGCATCGTCTTTGCCAATACCAAGCTTCGCCAGCCCGCCCCTGGCATTGGCAATACGCTTGCCAATCTCACCGTATTTGACTGAGCTTAAACCACCCTGTCCGTCATGCACCCAGAATAAAACGTTATCGCTGAATTTCTTTTCGCTTTCAATCCACCACTCCACCAGGTTATCTGGCTTTTCGTAAGTCCACATTATCGATTGCTCCTGTTCATGGTATATTTTGCTGAAAATCATAAACAATAGAAAAGATTTTTACGATCTTCTACTAATTTTAAATAATTCGCGATATATGTCATAAATCCTGCTTTATAAGAGAGCTAAAAAAAAAGGGAAGCGACGCCCGGGTGGCAAACGCTTCCCCTTATTAATGCTTACGTATTCGGCTTACCTGCTGTTAACTGTAAAGCTGCTCAATATGATCAGCGTAGGTTTCGAGCACGGCCCGCCTTTTTAATTTCATTGTCTGGGTCAGCATCTTGTTTTCAACGGTAAAATCTTCCCTGATGAAAAGATACTTTGCCGGAATTTCATAACCCCCGAAAGACTTTTTCAGGTGTGCCTTAATCTCTTCTTCTATCATCATCCTAAACTTTTCGCTGCCCAGCAGATCGTCCGGCGCGGCAGAAACCCCCTCCCGCTCAGCCCAGCGTGCGGTCACGGCAAAATCGGGCAGTACCAGACAGACGTTATAGGGCTTTCCGTCACCATGCACCATGGCATTGGCCACCAGGGGCATCAGTTTCATCTCTTCTTCCAGGGCAGCAGGAAAAACATATTTCCCGTTCAAAAGCTTATACTGTTCTTTAATGCGGCCGGTGATCCACAAAAATCCATCTTCGTCGAGACGACCCCGGTCTCCGGTGCGAAAACCGCCATCGGGCATGAGCACTGCAGCAGTTTCTTCCGGTTTATTGTGATACCCTTTCATTACATTGGGCCCATAGACAATAATTTCCCCGTCATCGGCGCCTTCTTCGGCCACCGATTGATCTATAACCACTTTTTGCCCGTCGAGCACTCTGCCAACGCTGCCCAGCCTGAAAGCGCCAGGAGCGTTCATTGATATTGCCGGCGCTGTCTCGGTGAGCCCGTAACAGTCATAAACGGGCATGCCAATATCAAAAAAGAACTCTGCAATTTCCTTATTCATTACCGCACTGCCGGTGATCGCTCCCAAGAGCCGGCCACCCATGGCAGCCTTTATCTTAGACAATACAATTTTATCGAGCAGGGCATATTTCAGGTTAACTGAAACACTCGTCTTCCCTTCCTCGGCCAGCCTGCGTTTCTCTTTTGCTGCTGCACAGGCAGCATCAAAGAGCTTTTTCGTTATACCCCCGGCATCACTCATCTTTAGCTGTATCGCGTCGTAAACCCTGTTAAAGACCCGCGGCACCGAAATCATGTAAGTAGGTTTGATCAGAAGAATGTCTTCAGCCAGGGTAGTAACGTCGCGCATGAAACCGAGCGACCCACCTAAGTGCACCCAGATATTCAACTCTGCCACAAGGCCGTAAGAGTGAGCCCAAGGCAGCATCGACACCCCTATCTGCCCCTCGGTAAGATCAGGGTAGAGCTTATAGCCGGTCAGCGTCACATAGGTGATATTGCCGTGAGTCAAAAGAACCCCTTTAGGCTCAGCTGTTGTTCCCGAGGTATAGATCAGTACTGCCACATCATCATGGTGGGGAATCAGTGGCTCTAGCGGATTTTCTGACCCGATCTTCTCCAGGGCGGGCAGACTGTTCTCGGCGGCACCATCAATAATATAGATCTCTTTCAGGGTGGGAATCTCTGCCGGCAGGTCTTTGACCTGTTCATATATGTCCTGCGATGACACAAAGAGAACTTTAATTGCACTGTCTTTGATAATATAATGCCAGGTTTTCTTCAGCTCTTTCAAATACATAGGTACAAAACGGGCATTTCTGCCATAGGTGGCATTGGCCAACACTACCCATTCAGGGCAGTTTGAAGCAATAATTCCTACAGCATCATCTTTGCCAACCCCCAGGTAAGCCAGACCAGCCCTGGCATTTTTAATACGCTCGCCTGTTTCACCATAAGTGATCTGGTCAAGCCCGCCTGCTTTGTTATGAACCCAGAATAATACTTGATCAGCATATTTCTTTTCACTTTCCAGCCACCACTCCACCAGGTTATCCGGTTTCTCGTAAACCCACCCCATCTGCTTCACCTGCCTGCTTAAATTTTACTGCACCTTCCATATTATTATATACCACATTCTGTTTATTGAAAATATTATATACACATTATGCCCTGCCAGCCAAGCCAATTAATTGACGGGGCAGATGAAATAAATTATTATTACTGTGCGGCAAAATATAGCGGATCGATAGCTCTGCCCTGCATAAGTGAGCAAAGAGAGGTTTTTATGATGGAGAAAACTATTGAAAAAGTAATCATTGATTTTGTTGCCGCCCGTGAGCAGGGCAGTGACTACGGCTGGAAAAACCCCCTGGTTGCCTATGCCCGGGCTGACGACCCGCTCTTTGAAACCCTGAAAGAAGTGGCCAGCCCTACCCATGTTCTGCCTCAGGATTTTCTGAAAGAAGCGCAGACAGTGATTACCTACTTTATTCCTTTCCGGGATGAGATCGTAATGAGCAATAAAAGCGGCCGCTTCACTTCCAGACCATGGGCTGTTACCTACATTGAAACAAACAAGCTGATCGCCAAAGTGAATGAGCACTTGCAGGATTTTTTAATCAGTCACGGCTACAAGGCTGTTTTCGTGTCTGCTACCCACAATTTTAATGAAACAACGCTGCTGAGCGACTGGTCGCACCGCAGCGCCGCCTATATTGCCGGTCTGGGAACTTTCGGGGTTAACCATATGCTGATTACAGAAAGCGGCTGCGGCGGCAGAATCGGCAGCCTGATTACCGATCTTCAGTTAGCGCCAACACCCCGCCCCACTACAGAATACTGCCTGCACAAGGCTGACGGCAGTTGTGGCCGCTGTGCCAAAAAATGCGTTAACCATGCCCTGGCTATTGACAGCCTGGACAAGCACAAATGCTACGAGATGTGTTTAATCAATGCCGACCGCTTGAGTGATCTTGTAAGCATAGCCGATGTCTGCGGTAAATGCCTGGTTGGTGTGCCCTGTTCCAGCGCTATTCCTGTTAACCAAGTGGTTTAAGCAGCGTCGACTGAACCGGTTCAGTTAGGGCGTCTTTTAGCGTTTCTTTAAGAACCTGGTAATGGGCAGTCTTGCGGTGCTCATCAAGAGCCTCCGCGCAGGTATACTTCTCTAGAAAATAGACCTCAGAAGCTCCACCAGCGGGCATATACGGTTCATAGAGCAGGCATTCTTTTTCGTGCTTTTTAACCTCTTCGGCCATTTTCAGACAGGCGTACGCTACTTTTTCCTCCATACCGGGCTTTATTTTTAAGACAGCAACTAAACCAATCATCTGATCATCTCCATTCATTTTTTGCGCCAGCGTTGATTGCCAGCGTGTGTATCGCAATTTAACCTAAAAGATTCAGAGAATCCAGTTTACAAGTGGCAGGCCGGCAATTCTACCAAAATACTTTATATTTCCGGTAACAAGAAGATTGCACTTTTCCAAAGCGGTAGCGGCAATTAATAGCTCGGCATCGGCGAGCGGAATACTTAAACCTTCAAGAGATGCTTTAAGCATTCCGAACCTGTGCATAATCTGGTTATCCGAGTTAATCACAGCAAGTGTAAGTAAAAGCTGCTCTAGAAGTGAGCGGTTTTTAGTTGGATTAGCCGACTTCTCTGCACAGTAATAGAGCTCAGCTAAGGTCATAAAAGAGACTGCAATCTGGTCGGGATACTTCCTCCTCTCTTCAATTATTTTTTTATTTCCACGCAGCATGTGGATGCAAATATCCGTATCAAGCAGGATCAATTTTAAATACTTACCTCCCGCCCTTTGGTTCTGGTGGAGACAATTTCAGATGCTATTTCTGTCGCGCTGCGGGGATCGTCCCACTGCCCCGCTAGCATCTGCCAAAGCCCGGCCTGAGCTTCAACCGAAGCCTGATCAAGGCCCTTTTCCGGAGTATACCCACTTAAACCTTTTTCAAGCACAATCAAAACCTCATTATTGATGCTGCGCCTCTCTAAAGCTGATCTCTTTCGAAGTTTGTTCATCAGATCTTCAGGAATATTCCTGATTGTTAAATTAACCATCGCTCTCACCTAATTAGTTATATTTTAGTTATTATACGGTTACATTATAACACTACTTAGTTAGAAAGACAACCACCACCAAACAGAGTGACTTATAAATTATTCTAATTAACGCACTTCAATAATAAGCTACAAGGTAACTACCGTATGAAATCGCTGAAGGATAACGGCGCTGCCTGTGGAATTTAGCATAGAGTATTATTACTGCACTGCCATTTAGTTTGCCCGGTTTTTTGGCTTTTGGGGGTGCTTTCTGGCAGAACCCGTCTGAGCTAGAAACAAGTTTTCAAATACGCCTTAAAAGGAGGAATCACCGCTTT
Source organism: uncultured Syntrophomonadaceae bacterium (assembly GCA_964456945.1). Classification (GTDB taxonomy): domain Bacteria; phylum Bacillota; class Dethiobacteria; order DTU022; family DTU022; genus CAYWDA01. Next base: position 9,650 of record CAYWDA010000015.1, on the reverse strand, counting down.
GAGCAGTGATCAAACTGTACTTAGAATCGGGAAGAAAACTTTTATTCAATCAGCTATCATTTTACTTTCCCTGATGATTATCGCCGGCCTGCTTAGTATTGCTATACCGAGCGGCACTTTTGACCTGACCGAATTAGATGGACGAAGCGTGATCGTTCCCGGATCTTTCCGTTATACTGAGGCCCCGGACTACCCTGTGTGGCGTTGGTTTACCGCCCCAATTGAAGTTCTGTGGGGGCCGGACGCACCCGTTGTCATCACCATCATTCTAATCATTCTGTTTATCGGTGGCTCCTTTGCCCTTCTTGATCGGGCCGGAGTGCTTAAAGCGGTAATTGCACGGGTTGTTCTGCGCATGGGGCACCGCAAATACCTGCTGCTTTCCATTGTTGTGCTCTGCTTTATGCTTTTTGGAGCCCTGCCGGGAATCTTTGAAGAGGTGGTAATTCTGGTACCGGTAATGATCGCCCTCGCCTACCTGCTGGGCTGGGACGCCATGACCGGACTGGGAATGAGCCTTCTATCGATCGCTTTCGGTTTTTCCGCTGCCCTGGCCAACCCCTTTACCATCGGTGTGGCCCAGAGACTCTCAGGCTTGCCCGTCTTTTCCGGTATGGGGTTGCGCGCAGTTGTCTTTGTGGTTATTTATGCCATGCTCTGCTTCTTTTTGGTTCGTTATGCCCAAAAGATTGAACGCAACCCTGCTTTATCACCAATGTATGCAGAAGACGCAACACTGCGCGCTAAATTTAACCTGACCAGGGAACAGCTGAAGGCGCAGGCTGATCCGCGCCTGAAATGGTCTGTAGCCTGGTTCATCGCTTCACTGGCCCTGATTGTTCTTGCCAGCATCAGCGCTTCCTTTGTTGAAGCTATTTCAGCAGTAACCCTGCCCCTGGTCGGCCTGCTCTTCCTGATTGGCGGGGTAGGCGCCGCCCTGCTCAGCGGAATGAAACTTAAAAGTGCCGCTTCAATTTTCGCTACCAGTGTGGGTGCTATTTCCCCGGCAATAATCTTGATTTTAATGGCCGTCAGTGTTAAGCATATTATGACCAATGCCCAGGTAATGGATACAATTCTTGATTATGCCGTGCGCACAATTGGCGGTGCTTCACCATCAGGAGCGGCCATGCTGGTCTATGGGCTGGTGTTATCGCTAAACTTCTTCATTGGCTCTGCATCAGCGAAAGCATTCCTGATCATTCCGATCATTGCCCCGCTGGTTGACCTGGTCGGCGTGACCAGGCAGACAGCAGTACTCGCTTTTGCTTTCGGTGACGGCTTTAGCAACGTACTCTACCCGACCAATGCCGTTCTTTTAATTGCCCTCGGCCTGGCCGGAGTCAGCTACGTCAAATGGTTTAAGTGGGTTATTTTACTGCAGTTGGCTGTGCTTGCTGTTACGGCTGCCTTTATCCTGCTGGCGGTTGCTATTGATTTTGGTCCGTTTTAATAAATAGTTACCAGATCTAACAGAAGCCTTCGCGGTTAAATCACTGCGAAGGCTTCTCTATGCGCAGATAGCGGCTTACTTGTTGTTTTTCATCAAGTGCAGAATGGACTTAGTATCGGGATCGACATTGCCATAAAAGAGAAAGATGGCAATTTCTTCGAGAAAACCGACAATGTAGATCAGGACAATCAGGCGAACAAAGAGCGTTACATCAAAGAAGAATGATCCTACCACCGCAGCACAGACCATTACCGCATTCCAGCGCAAAATAAAAGTGTGCATCATCACCGGGCGGCGGAATAGAATAGCGGAAAGGATAAAAGAGAAACCAAGCAGCGAAAAAAAGACAATCAGGTAAACTGAGTTAGCGGCAATTACTTCAGGGTAGAGGAAATTTAAAAAATATGCTGATGAAATATAGAAGAAAAGGTCAGCAAGAGAATCGAGTTCCTTACCAAAATGTGATACCTGGTTAAGCTTACGGGCGACAATACCGTCAAAAAAGTCGGTTGATCCAATTAGAATGTAGGCCACAAGGAATAGTTGGTTATAGCCAAAATATAAAAGAATAAAAAGTAGCGGAAGCAGAACAATTCTTGATGCCGATAGTAAGTTCGGTATAGTTAATCTTAACGCCAATCGATTACCTCCTCAGCAAACAGATATATTATGATATCACATCTAATTTACGGCGACTATAGAAACTTGAAAGCTTCAACATCAAAAAGGCCGCGATCAGTAATCTTCAGCGCAGGAATGACCGGCAGTGCCAGGAAAGAAAGGGTCATGAACGGCTGGGGCAGCGGTGAACCAAGCTGGGCAACTGCCGCTAAAAGTTTTTCCATCTCAGCTGCTACTTCTACCGCCGGCTTTATCGAGATTAAACCGGCAACCGGCAGCGGCAGGGAAGCGATCAGTTCACCCTTTTCGTCAACCGCGACAAACCCGCCGCTGATTCCGACCAACTCGTTTACCGCAGCAGCCATTGCTTTATCTTCAACTCCGGCCACAATAATGTTATGTGAGTCGTGCGCCACGCTTGAGGCTATCGCGCCCCGCTCTAAACCGATACCGCGAACCAAAGCGACCGCCATGCGACCGCTGCCCCTGTGCCGCTCGACAACCGCCAGTTTATTGATACCGGCCGCAGCATCGGCCATAACCTTGCCATCAGCACCGCGTTTGGGGTCAAGCATCAGTTTTTCAGTAATCAGCTGACCGGGCACCACACCGATTACCGGGTTTTTACCCGCAGGCATGGTGAGCATAAAATCATTTTCATTAACCGGCCGCAGTAATTTTACCGAGTTAAGAGCTTCCTGCGGTGGGTGATATTCCGGAATTTTAACGAGCATTTTGCCATCGCGGGCAACAAGTTGACCATCCTTTATCACCAGGTGAGCGTGAAAACTGCTTAGATCATTAAAAGCCACCAGATCAGCGCGGTATCCGGGTGCCAAAGCACCGCGATCGTAGAGACGGTAATGCTTTGCCGCATTAATCGTTGCTATGCTGATCATTAAAAGTGGATCGGCGCCAAGAGCTACTGCTGTTTTCAGCAGATCGTCCAGGTGACCCTTCCCTAAAAGTTCTCCGACCTCACGGTCATCACTGCCAAACATAAAAGAACCTGCATTGGCAGCGTTAACAAGGGGCAGAAGTTCAGCAAGGCTGGAAGAAGCTGAACCGTGACGTATAATAATTTTCATGCCGCCCCGCAGCTTGGCCAGCGCTTCTTCGGCAGTAATGCACTCGTGATCTGTTGATATACCGGCGCTAAGGTAAGCCTGTAAGGCAGCGCCTTCCACTGCAGGAGCATGGCCGTCAATCACTTTTCCGGCCACCTGGGCGGCAGCAAGTTTTGCCAGTACCTCTTCATCGCCAGCGATTACTCCGGGGTAATTCATCATCTCGCCCAGGCCTACAACCCTGGGGTCACCAAGCAGTTCAGTCACCTCAATCACGTTTAGCTCTGAACCGGCCGTCTCCATTGCTGTTGCCGGTACGCATGAAGGCGCCGTAGAGTAATAATCACAGGGCAGACCCTGCGCCGCATCCAGCATCAGCCTTACCCCTGAAAGCCCGGATACATTGGCTATTTCGTGCGGGTCATTGATCACACAGGTTGTACCATGAGCTGTGATAATGCGTGAAAGCTCTGCAGGCAGCAGAAGGGTGCTTTCAATATGCAAATGGGCGTCGATCAATCCGGGAGCCAGATATTTACCTTCCAGATCTAAAACAGTGCGGCCTTCCTGATAATTGTCCCCCAGGGCTGCTATATAGCCTCCCTTGATCGCCACATTGGTCTTAATTACCTCTCCACTGAAAACGTTAACCACAAACCCGTTCTTCAATAACAGATCAGCTTCCTCTTCGCCACGGGCTGCAGCAAGACGAAATAAGATCTGATCTGCCGGCAGCTTGTTACTGAGCATCGTCATCCCCCTTTGAGGCAAGCCAATAATTTCCCTGCCAAAGCTTAAGTTGTCACTGGATGGCTTTAGTTAGTAGATTCTATTATGAAGCTGTCTCTTCCTGTTCGGAATAGCGCTAACAATAATTCTTTTTCCGCTCTGTTTTTCGACGATACATGTTGCGATCAGCCTGAACGAAAACATCGGCCAATTGATCTGCAGGGCTGTCGGCAATAGCAAGCCCCAGGGAGATATTTAGATAAAACGCTGCGCCCGCTTCACGGTTATAGCTGTCCATTTCCTGCTCAACCCGGCGTAAGACCCCTTCACCGGCAGTCTGATCAGTGCGCGGCATAACAATTACGAATTCATCACCACCAACCCTCGCTAAAACATCACTTTTGCGAATCGCGCCCTGCAAAATGGCAACGCTATCTTTTAGCGCCTGATCACCTGAAACATGCCCGTAACTGTCATTGATAATTTTCAGGTTATCAATATCTCCAACCACTAGCGCCACCGGGTATTCGCGGCCGCCCTCTAAGCGGCGAATCTCACTTTCGTAATACAGTTTATTATAGATACCGGTAAGAGGGTCACGCAGGCTTAAGTATTCCAACTGCTCAATATGTTGTTTGCGCTCGGTTACATCCTCACCAATGCTTAAGTACTCTTTCAGGCGCCCGTCTTGGTCAAAAATAGCGCGATTGTGCCAGTTAACCCATCTGCTGCTGCCGTCAAAAGCATTATTGCGATTTTCAATAAATGATGCCTGGTTTTCAGGTGTAAGCGAGGCAAGTGCGTATAGCACTTTTTCCTGCTCAGAGGCTGGTAAAACTCGTAAAAGGCTGGTGCCAAGCATGTCTGTTCTTTCCAGGCCAAAAAAATCGCAGAAGGCGTTATTCACGTAGGTAAAAACTAGATCGGGTGTAAAACGGCAGATAAGTGAAGGTATATCTTCAGCAAGAGTGCGGTACCATTCGCGGCTCTGTATAATAATATCTTCGGTCAGTTTACGCTCCGTGTTATCAGTGGCTATAGCCAGCCTGGCAATTCGGCCATCAAACCAGTAAATGACACTGCCACGATACAAATAGTGCCTCTGATTATAGGTACTCGTGTTTTCCCAGCTCAACTGCCGGCCTTCTTCATGGTACGCTTCGAGCAACTGCTCATTGTAGCAAAATTCACAGGGGCCGTTCTGCCCCTTTTGCAGCACTTTCCAACAGGTCTGGCCGACTATATCACCGTAAATATCAAGCCCGTACTTGTTGATAAATAACACTTCGAAAGTATTAATGTCGATGACATAGACCAGGGCGTTAATGCTGTTGAGAATGGTAATCGTCTGTTTATTGGCAGTCTGCAATTCAGACATTGCTTTATCGATAATGTCTACCGTGTCGTTCAGATTATGCTTGATTTCAGCAATTTCATCATTACCCTGAACTTCCAGTCTGTGCCTAAAGTTAAGACCGGCAACTTTTCGCAAAAATACTTTTATCTCGAGCAGTGGTTTTATAACAGTTGAATACATTAGAATAATAATCAGGGCAGCCGTCAGTATTATAGTTCCGGTAAGCAGCAGCGCCAGATTGCGCTCTTTCTCAACTAACTGATTGAGAATTTCGCTGCGGTCGGTGACTACCTTCAGGTAAGCTATAACCGTACCTTCATAATCAACCAGGGGTAACAGAATAATGCTGTGCCTGCGGTCTGCGGCTTTACCTATAAAGAGGTTTCCGGATATAGCTTCCGCATATGCTTCATCTGCTAATATAAAACGGTCTTTTGTATCTGTCGCAGCAAGGTACATTATATTTGTATACCTGCTGTAGAGAAAATAATCAGATCCGTAGTTATCTTTCAACTCGTAAAGGAAATGGGAACCGATTTCACCACCCATTTCAACAGTGCCCCGGTGAATGCCCTCATAAGCAACCGGCACAACTACCCGGTAACCGAGACCGCCAATACCCTCTTCTATGCCCAGCACCGTACTGTGTGTCGCATTAGCAGCAACCACTGCAGGGCGACTATCTTTAAGGCTGTCGCCAAAATGCTGTGGCAGATGCAGCCGTAAAAAAGAGGTTGAATCTGGAAGGTGAAAGTGAAACTGTGGTACATGGGGCTGAATCTGATCATAAACCGGGCTTAAGAACTTAAGCAGGCCTTCGCGATCACGCTCTGCAAATAACTTCTTAACCTTTTCATCTCCGGCAACCAGCTGCACTGCGTTATAGGCAATCTGATAGCGATTGTTAATATCAACCTGTAGGGCACTGGCCAGCAGTTTAGATCTATCGCTCTCGGTCTTATTAAAAGTAACTTGATCCTGGTAAACAACGTACAAGGCAATGATGGCAAACATCAGTGCCAGCGCCAGGCTGATGATAATGATCAGGCGTACCCTTAAAGACAAATGTTGCAGCCTCCCCAATCGCTTGAATCATAGGTCAAACGTCCCAGGGTGTAGGTGATATAATTCCTAAATGCATGAACATGGCTGCTGCAGGCTGAACTCATTGGTGACGTAAAAACCCCACCGGCAGATCAGGTGGGGTTAAGTATCACTTCACCGTGAACTGGCAACTGGCTGGCTCTAGCATTAATCATGCCTTAGCCCCTTTAGCTTTGCGTCACCATCTTTCGATGGTTTTGCCTTTACAGTCCTATTTGTATGCACATTATATGTTTTTTTACTGTTTAATGTCAAGCGTTTTTAATTTCTTCAGATAATTATACAAAAATAGAAAAAGGCCAATTACCAGGGCAACAAAACTAAGTCCGATAAAAACCCATTTGATAAAGGTAAAAACAGGCGCAAGAGAAGCAGCAAGGGGTGAAGCAAGGGGATAACGAAACATAACCAGAGAGGCCGCGCTGTTCTCGAGCAGGTCAAATATAACAGCAATGAAAGGCAGCAAGTTAACCAGGCGGCGTGGATCATGCGGGTCTAAAAAGCGAAATAAGCGGGTGATCAGTGCGGCTAAAAAGAACAGGTAGACCGCCGGCCAGGCCAAGTCAAAGGTAAAGCGGGAATAGATATAGTAAGCACGCCCCGCGCTACCGTAAGCTTCGGCCATTGCGTAAAGATCGCTCGCCGCATAAACAAGTGAAGTATCGGGGGAAACATTTACCCCGGTCAAAGCGGTCAACCGACCGGCCATGTTTGGTAACACTATAACCATGAAGAGGGCAAATACCGCTACAGCCATAAGCAGTACCGGTGTTGTGACAACCCGGTAATACCGGGCTGAGAGGCGTCTAAAAAACATCCTTATCGATAAACAGGTCCACTATTTCCGCCATCAATATTTCTAGGTCATCTGGACCGATGCCCAAAAGGTCCACCGCTTCGGTCGATAAAGGGTAGAGCAGCCCGTCAATCCCCAAACCCATACCCATCTGCATGGTTACTGCGTCAGCGACGTGAACAATTGCTGTAAGCTGGGGGTTAATTACAGCCTGCGATGGATGATGATGGCAGGCAATTGCTTCAACAAGTTCACTGGGAAGATTCCATTTTTCTGCTACTTTTCCGCCAACCACAGCATGGTTAAAGCCGATTATTGCATCCTCGACCTCATCAAAAGGAGTCTTTTCCTCATTGACGACGGCGATAACATGCTGGTACTCATCGCTGAGGTAACTATTTAAAACGAGTTTACCAATATCATGTAGCAAAGTAGCGGTGTAAGCCATCTCTATAGAACGAAACTTAATTCTTTTAGCAAGAAGTCGAGCAAAGATAGCGGCGCATTGTGAATGTCTCCAGAGTTCTCCTTCTCCCATCACGTAACCGCTAAGCTCTTTCTTTAGTATTTTGCTGACCGATGCTGCCAGCACAATACTGCGCACCGCGTTAAATCCGATAAGAATAATAGCATCAGTAACCGATGCGATTCTACGCGAATAACCATAGTAAACCGAGTTAGCCATCCGTAATACCTGGGCCGTCATCGCCTGATCCTGATTAAGAACTTCATTTACATCAAAAGCAGTAGAATCAGGATCTTCAGTCAGTTCCATAACCCTGACCACAATCTGGGGCAGAGATGGAAGTTCATCAACCTTCGCCACAATAGCATCAAGTGATATTCTGGTCATAATTACCCCTCCGTGGACAGCGAGTATGCATCCTTGCCATATGATGCAATAATTATAACAATATTCTGCATCCAAAGTCAATCGCAACCAAAAACCGGCAGCCGGGCATGATCAATTGTGCTCCGGCTGCCGGTATTTTTTTGGTTGCGGTTTTAGTAAGGCACAGTGGTGGCTTTGAGAATAATGGGGTAAGCGGTCGCCCTGTTTTGCGGCTGATAGTCGATGAGCAGTTCACACCTGAAGCGGCCGGTGGCAGCGGCTTTTTCGAGCGCTTCATTATTGGCGCTTTCCATAACCAGGGTAGCGCCGTTTAAGTTTGGCAGGCTGTGTATAGAATAATAATTTTTTTGGGCAAATCTGCCGTTTTTCATTCTATTCTCTATACAAGCTTTAGAGTAAAGCACATTCAGGTGGGTACCCCCTTCCAGATCGATGCGGCAGCAGTACTTTGGGCCGGTTATTGGCAGAACAGGCGTTATTGCTTTTATGGCACAAAGGTTAACAAAAGCGGTGGCTCCATCCTGCTCGAATTTGGGGGAGCGTGTTTTAAGGGGAATGAACACCAGATTAAAGCTTACGGCCAAAGGCATGCTCTGGCTGGCTTCAAGCAAATTGCCATACGACTTGCGTAGTTCTGTCAGGTTGCAGTTGTAGAAAGCGACGATGTTTTTAAGAACTGTTTGCAGGCGGTTATTTACAGTATGCACCTGGCCGCTTGCAGTGTAGATGCGTGTGGCATTGCCTCCCTCTTCTCCGTAGCATGGTTCAATGGCAGTTACTTGTTGAGCAATTTGTTCAATGTTTATTGTTGGATACCCCCTGTTCTTTTTTTTATATTATACGCGAACGCCTGTTTTTTGTAAATGGGCTGCAGTTGTGGGGGTAAGGTTAACCATTGCTTAAGGGTTGGCCTAACCTGGCCTTTTGAGGGGTTAGGGTTGCTTAAAGCCGGGGGTTGGGTTGGGCTGTTCCTGCCATTTTTTTTAAACAACCTGCACTTTGCCGCAGAGGGCAGGTGACCGCTACAATGACAATGCTTCACAAATGGAAGAAAGGAGGTGAAAATTATGGCGATTAACGTGATTCCGGTAAGTGCCCGTTTACAGCTGCGGTTAAACACCGGTTTAGATGATAACCTGAACCCGGTATTCCGCACCCGCTCTTACTCCAACGTAAAGCCGGCAGCCGATAATGAGGACCTTTTGGCGCTGGCCCAGGAGATCGGCTCACTGCAGGTGCACACTCTTGATGTTGTGCGCCGGGTGGACGAGGTAGAGCTGGAAGAAATCTAGAGCCAGGCTGGTTGGTAACAACCTGAGGAAAGGAGGTGAAGTTGATGAGTGAAACCCTGCAGATGATTTTTCTGAATGCCGGTGGCCGCAATACTACCGTTTCGGTAGTAGACCCTGACCCTGCACTGGTTGCCCTGGATGTTGAAACCGTGATGGATTCGATTTTGAGCTATAACGTTTTTAACACGAGCGGCGGAGACATTGTTTCCAAAGTAAGGTCGCAGGTTGTAGCGAGAACCGTTGATGTGCTCGGCGAGTACTAAACAGGGCGGGGGCTGGCTTTGGCCGGCCCCCCTTTTTGGAGGGCAGAGAGGGGAAAGATTTCAGCCCCACAGAGATTTCCCCCCCCACCCCGACCCTTGTCTCCCCCCTCAAGGG
>CAYWDA010000014.1:0-2816 GCA_964456945.1 uncultured Syntrophomonadaceae bacterium | reverse complement strand
GCATTCCTGTAAACCAATCTGAGCCCAGATGCTCTGCGGGGTGCGGGGCATAAATGGCTGCAGCATAACGGCAATAAAGCGAATACTTTCAATCAGGTTATAGATTACAGTGCCAAGTCGCTCTCTGTTAGCCGGGTCTTTAGCCAGATCCCAGGGCATATTTTCATCTATGTATTTATTGCTGCGTCGCACCAGTTTCCACAACTCAGTTAGCGCGTCACTGGTTTTCAATTCATTCATGAAGCCTTCAACGGCAGCAGGCGTTTCCAGAGCCAGCGCAGTAAGTTCAAGATCGCTCGGCTGTTGCGTTACAAGCGGTTGGATCATGATACCATCAAAATAACGTTCGGCCATGGTCAGGGTTCTGCTTACCAGGTTACCCAGATCATTCGCCAGATCAGTATTGATGCGGGTGATAAAGTTTTCGAGGCTGAAAATGCCGTCCTGGCCGAAAGGTATTTCCCGCAGCAGAAAATAGCGTAAAGCATCTGAGCTGTAGCGGGCCGCTAAAACCCGGGGATCAACCACGTTGCCTTTTGATTTAGACATTTTACCATCCTGCAGCATCAACCAGCCGTGCCCAAAAACTGTTTTCGGCAAAGGCTGATCAAGGGCCATCAAAAAGATTGGCCAGTAAATGGTGTGAAAGCGAAGAATATCTTTACCGATCAACTGAACATCAGCCGGCCAGTAGGTTTCGAAATTGCTGCCCTCTTCACCGTAACCAAGGGCGGTAATATAGTTGCTTAAAGCATCCAACCAGACATAGATAACGTGCCCGGAATCAAAGGGCACGGGAATACCCCAGTCGAAAGAGGTCCGTGACACGCAGAGATCTTCCAGGCCGGGTTTCAGGAAGTTATTAACCATTTCATTTTTTCGCGAAGGCGGCTGAATAAATTCCGGGTGTGCCTCAATATGGGCCAATAACCGATCAGCATATTTTGACATCCTGAAAAAGTAGGCTTCTTCGGCAATCAACTCAACATCGCGCCCGCAATCGGGGCATTTGCCCTCTTCCAATTGGCGCTCAGTCCAGTAGGCCTCGCAGGGAGTGCAATACCAACCTTCATACTTCCCTTTGTAGATATCACCCTGATCAAAATAGCGGGTAAAGATCTGCGCTACCTTTTCTTTGTGCCGATCTTCGGTAGTGCGAATAAAATCATCGTAGCTGATATCCAGTTCCTGCCATAGCTCGATTATCCAGGCGACTATCTCATCAACAAATTCTCGGGGTGATTTTCCCGCCGCCTCAGCCTGGCGCTGAATTTTCTGGCCATGTTCATCGGTTCCGGTAAGAAACCAGACCCGGTAACCAGTCAGCCTTTTAAAACGGGCCATAGCATCGGCAGCAACGGTCGTATATGAGTTTCCAACGTGAAGCTTGTTGCTCGGATAATAAATCGGCGTGGTTATATAGAAAGTCTTCTCTTCTGCCAACGTGAGGCCTCCAATACACTATAAAAGATGTCGTTATTATATCAGAGCAGATCAAACTGTCAAGGTAAGTAAGCCCTGGCGGTATAACGAGTTGCTCACTACACATGCAATATACACATGTAATATATTTGTAAACTTGAGTAATTCAAGAAATTAACTGTTGACTTACCATGTCAATTACTGGTATAATTGTCGAACCACTAATACTCCATATTGAGGAAAAGGAGGAATTGCTTGTGAAGTCAACCGGAATAGTAAGAAAAGTAGATGAATTGGGTAGAGTAGTGATACCCATAGAATTAAGGAGAACCCTGGGAATCGAAGTTAAAGACGCCCTAGAAATTTATGTTGATGCAGAAAAAATCATTCTTAAAAAATACGAACCAGCCTGTCTTTTCTGCGGTAATGCCGACAATGTTAAGCATTTCGGCAACCGTATTGTCTGCCGGGAATGCATTGACAAGTTAGCCAAAGATTAATTAGCCCTACCTTGCTCAATTGAAAGTTCAATTTACGGGGCACGGATCAACCGTGCCCCATTTTGCTGCCAAAATCAGCTTACTGCACTCGGTCAACCTCTTCCAGCGGAAATTCCCGCAGATGCCCTGAATCCTGCAGTCGCACTAAAACCAGCTTTTTCTGGTAGTTAATATCCTTCACCTGGCCTTCCCCGTCAGGGGTAATAACAAGCTCACCCTGTTTAGGCATCTCTTCGCGGGCATCTTCATAGGCGCTCGCTTCATAGCGCAGACAGCACATCAGGCGGCCACAGACACCAGAAATTTTGGTGGGGTTTAAGGAAAGATTCTGGCCCTTGGCCATGCGAATTGAAACTGGTTCAAACTCCTCTAAGAAAGTGCTGCAGCAGAATGCCCGACCGCATGGTCCAATACCACCCTTGTATTTTGCTTCATCGCGAACCCCAATCTGGCGTAATTCGATGCGGGTTTTGAAGATCGAAGCAAGGTCTTTAACCAGTTCTCTGAAATCGACTCTTTCTTCAGAAGTAAAATAAAAGATGATTTTATTGCGGTCAAAAGTATATTCAACACTAACCAGTTTCATATCCAGGCCGTGCTCAATAATCTTCTGACGACATTTAGCATAAGCAGCGGCTTCTTTTTGCCGGTTTTCCTCAACCCTCACGCAATCCGCTATTGTAGCTATGCGAACCAGCTTTTTCAGTGGCTGCACCACTTCTTTATCAGTAACCTCTTTTTCGGGAACCGATACTGTTCCTATTTCCTGGCCACGCGCAGTCTCAACAATTACCCGCATTCCCTGCTCGACTATATCTGGACCGGGTTCAAAGTAGTAGGTTTTTCCGGCCTGCTTGAAGCGAACCCCGACGACTTTTGGCATTGCGACAACCT
>CAYWDA010000013.1:0-3905 GCA_964456945.1 uncultured Syntrophomonadaceae bacterium | reverse complement strand
TATCTTCGTCATGGGTGACAACCGCAATCACAGCAGCGACAGCAGGGAAATCGGACCGGTGCCAATCGGCAATATCCAGGGCCGGGTCTTGGTCAGGGTATTTCCTCTCGATAAAATCAACACTTACTGATTAAGCCTTGTTGCTATAGTCAGCAGGTCGCTGATCAGAGCGTAGGCGGTCTGTTCAATTTTCGGGTCTTCAATTTCAATGGTCAGCTTTCCGGCAAAATCAGTTTCTATGGTCAGGGCTGATGTTGTGCCGCTGATGCGGGCCAGTGGATGACTCCTGCCAAGGGTTACGGGAGCGACCCTGCCCCGGGCAGCACCATTAACCATGTACCCTTCGCAGAGCAGTTTGATCACCTTCCCCCCAGCTGTTGCGTCAGCGATCATCTCCGCTGAAATAGCGCTTACTCCTGTCCTCGCTATCTGAAGCGGGTTTGTTTTTGCACCCATCAGCACATTTAACAGTGCTGCTGTTTTGGCGGCAGCGTCCCACCCATCAAGATCATGTGATGGATCTGCCTCTGCCCAGCCCATTTGCTGTGCTCTCTGCAGCGCGGTTTCAAAGCTTATACCCGCGGCCATTTCGCATAAGATGTAGTTGGTGGTGCCGTTAAGGATGCCGCTAAATCCGGTAACCCTGCAGCCCGGTAAAGTTTCGCGGACCAGGTTAAACACAGGGGCTCCATCCATTACTGTTCCTTCGAAGAGAAAATGACGGTCTCTGTTTTCAGCCAGACTTTTAAGTTTGTGGAAGTTGAAAGCGATCGGCCCTTTATTGGCAGTGATCACATGTTTGCCATTCTCTAAAGCGGCGGTAATATGGGCGGTTGCCGGTTCACCATCTTTGATGTTCAGGGTGGTAATTTCAAAGACTAGATCTACACATGTCAAGGCGGTTATAGCAATGGGGTTAATCTGACTGTAAGCGGGGTTGTCGCTTGTAAAACAGCCGTTTGCGGCAATTTCTTCAAGTGCACTTTCAAGATTGATTCCCTTTTCATCGAACAGCGTGCCCCTGCTGCGGGTTGCTATAGCTACAACCTTGTAACTAAAGCCGTAATCAGCGGCCCACCTTTCATTCTGTTCTTTTAATATGCGGCAGAATTCCTGTCCCACACTGCCAAAGCCAAGCAGCGCCAACCTAAGTTCCGGCATTATTTACTCCCCCTTTAAAGCTATTATAAGTTAAAATTACTTAGGCAAGGTGCTTTAAACGAAATAATTCATACTTTAGGATGATCAATAATTCAGACCGGCGGACCTTTGCCGCTTTTAGTTACGCTGATAAACTGAATTCAACAGCGGTGAAAGCCCATAAAGGAATCACTGCAAGTTGAACAGAAAAGAGGTAATGAATTATGAAACGCCAGTTGTGGGGTATAATTATTCTGGCCATCGGAATCCTGGTTTTACTGCAGGTAACAGGTGTTTTTGAACTTGGACTGTCATTCTGGCCGCTAGTTCTGTTGCTGCTCGGCATTGCCATAGTTTGGGAAAGCATGAGCCACGGTTTCAGATCCTGGTTTTTGCTCGGGCTTGGCTTGTGGGTCGGTGGTATCGGGCTATTTAATATCCTCTCCGCTGCCGGGGTAAGCGTGCTCAGTGGCGGCGACATAGCCCGCTACGGTTGGCCGCTTATGCTTGTGGCTATCGGTCTCTCAATCCTGATTGGTGATCGGGGTTGGTTTGGTGACGGTGGATGCTGGTCAGGCAAATGGTCTGAAGATGGCAGTGGCAAATCCTGCTCGCGCATGCGCCATATAGGAGATCTATATCACGGTCGGGCTCCCTGGATTCTGGATGAAAATCTTGATTTCTTCCATGGAATCGGCGATGTGGTTATTGATTTAACAACCGCTGAGATCAAGCCTGGCTCACATCGTATTTTTGTAAAAGTCGGTGCGGGCGAGGTTAATGTCAGACTGCCAGGTGGGGTAAATCTTGAAATTGATGCTTCCGTTGGCCTCGGGGAATTAGAACTATTTGGTGAACAGCGCTCGGGCATTGGCGGTCTTTCACTGAGGCGGGTTGTTGAAGTTGATGGAGCCGCTGCAACTGTGCAGGTTGAAATTAAACTTGGTCTTGGCGACTTAAATGTATCTTACCTGCCGGCTGTTCCAGGGTTGTCCAGGTGAGCCCGGGCGAGCGCAGTTTCGGCCTGCAGTGGCGCCTGACAATGATCTGCCTGGCCTCAGGCACTGGCAGCGCTGTTGTAGCGCTTGCAGTTTACTGGGTTGGCGCTTACCTTGACTTAAGTGAGACGGTTAGAATGCTTGCCGCGCTCGGGGCAGGTGCGGCCGTCGGCCTGGTCGGCGCAGTCAGCGGGTCACTAATAACCCGTTCAATTAAATTGAGGTTGTGGGAAGCAGGACGAATGGCCGGGCTTATTGCACGGGGTGATTACAGGGTCAGGCTTGAACCCGGTTCCAATGATGAAATTAGCTGGCTTGAGATACAGTTAAATAATATGGCTGTGCAGCTGGAAACAGCGGTTAGTTCACTGCGTGACTTGGCCGAACAGAATCGCCGTCTTGCCGAAGAAGCAGGTCGCGGCGCAGCATTAGAAGAGCGCATGCGCCTGGCCCGCGACCTGCATGACACGGTAAACCAGCAGCTTTTTGTATTAGCTATGCGCACCGCTGCAGTCAGGCGCCGCCTGGAGCTCGCCGGTTTTGAGTCTGCTGCCCTGGAAGGGGAAATGAAAGATCTTGAAGTGCTTGCCCGCCAGGCGCACAGTCAGATTCGCGAACTCATACTGCAGCTCAGGCCAGTTACCCTTGAGCAGGAAGGCCTGGGCGCAGCCCTGAAAGAATTCCTGAAAAGCACGGCGGAAAGTGAAGGTTGGCAGGCCTATGATCAGATTGATCCGTCGATCAATCCGAGAGGGTTTACCGGCGAGAGCCTTTTCCGTATCGCCCAGGAAGCGCTTAACAACATCAGTAAACACGCTGATGCAAAAGAGGTTAAAGTTGTTTTAACCAGGGATGATCATGCTATCAGGCTGATTATTACTGACGACGGCGCCGGTTTTGAAACTAAGGGGGCTGTGCGTCCAACGGCCCTGGGGTTGGCCGGTATTCATGAACGGGCTGCGATCATTGGTGGCCTGGTGAAAATTGAAAGCACTCCCGGAAAGGGTACCGAATTGAGCATACTGGTGGCGCTGGAAGCTGAAAGGGGTGACGACCATTGATTACAGTTATGCTGGTTGACGATCACGGCCTGGTCAGAGAAGGCCTGAAATACTACCTTGATACTGAAACCGATATTAAGGTAACCGGGGAAGCGGAGGATGGAAAGAGTGCAGCCGAACTGGCTGCAAAACTGCAGCCCCATGTCATCTTGATGGATTTGATTATGCCCAAGGTTGGCGGAGTTGAGGGAACCTCGCTATGCCGCAAGGCCAGCCCTGCTTCTAAAATTATTGTCCTGACCAGCAAGGCTGAAGATGATCTTGTGCTGCCGGCAATCAAGGCTGGAGCACTTTCTTATCTTTTAAAAGATGTTTCTGCAGCAGAGCTTTCAGCCGCTATTCGCGATGCTGCCGCTGGTAAACCAACTTTTCACCCGGTGGCGACGTCCCGCATGCTGCGTGAAGTCAGTGGTCACAAACAGGTCGATGACGGGCGCGATCAAATCAGTCCAAGGGAGATGGATGTATTGCAGTTGATTGCCCGGGGTCTTGGCAATCGGGAGATTGGTGAGCAGCTCTTTATCAGCGAAAGAACCGTTAAAACTCATGTCACTCACCTGCTTGAAAAAATGAACCTGCGCGACCGAACCCAGTTGGCAATTTATGCCCTGCAGCATAAAATAGTTGAAACTGAAAATAAGTGATCGCGTTTGTCTGACAACCGGTGACGCTAAGTGCTATAATCGGTGCAGCTATCTTGATTTGC
>CAYWDA010000012.1:0-1652 GCA_964456945.1 uncultured Syntrophomonadaceae bacterium | reverse complement strand
CTTAACAACCACCATGCTGGCCATGAAAGACACCATTGAAGTATTAAAAGAAGAAGGCTTAAGAGACTCGGTTAAGGTAATTGTTGGCGGAGCGCCTGTTACCCAGGATTTTGCCGACGAAATTGGCGCCGATGGCTGGGCACCGGACGCTGCATCAGCTAAAGACCTGGCCCAGAAACTGGCCAACTAAAACAATTTAAGTTTGCGGGGGGTGGATCGGACTGATCATGCAGACTCTAAATCTGTATAGCCGGGTGGAACTCCCGAACTCCCCGCCAATTTATTATAAGTCGGTAAAAAACCTTTACTAAGCAGGTGGCTGTAAATGGGCGCAAACGGCTTTAGCCCGAACCTTGATCAGATTCTCAACAAAGCGATAGCGAATGAACCCCTTGGTAAAGAAGAAATTCTTTACCTTCTTAATCTTAAGGCAGAAGAAGATACTGAAAAACTTTTCAGCGCTGCACGCGAGGTGCGGAAACGCAATTTTGGCAGTGATATATTTTTATATGGCTTCATCTATTTTTCTACCTACTGCCGCAATGATTGTTCATTCTGCTTTTACCGCCGTTCAAACAGTGTTAGTCCCCGCTATCGAAAATCAAAGGCAGAAATTATCGACACCGCTGAACAACTTACAGGATCGGGAGTCCACCTGCTTGATTTAACCATGGGTGAAGATCCACACTATTTTAATGACAGTAATTTTGAAGAGTTGCTCGAAATAACCTCAGAGGTCATAGAAAGTTCCGGTCTGCCGGTCATGATTTCACCGGGGGTAGTCCCCCGCGAGATTTTAGCCCGCTTCAGTGAAATTGGTGTTGACTGGTACGCCTGCTACCAGGAAACTCACAACAGGCAGCTCTATGCTGAAATGCGCCTGCATCAGAGTTTTGATGAGCGCTATAACTTAAAAAAATATGCCCACGAACTCGGAATGCTTTCCGAAGAAGGTTTGCTGGTTGGTATCGGTGAGACCGCGGAAGATCTTTACTACTCCTTCTGCGCCATGAAAGATCTGTCTGTTGACCAGGTCAGGGTAATGAGCTTTGTGCCGCAGGAGGGAACACCTTTGGCAACTCTGGAGGTGATGCCCCGTCTGCGGGAGATGCTGATTATTGCGATCATGCGCCTGCTATTTCCTGACCGGTTAATCCCTGCTTCACTTGATGTTGATGGAATAATGGGTCTGAAGAAACGGCTTAACGCCGGTGCAAATGTGATCACTTCAATTATTCCCCCCAAAGGGGGTTTGCTCGGCGTTTCACAGAGCACCCTTGATATTGAGGAAGGTGGCAGAACTGTTGCCGGTACAGAGCCGATTCTTAAAGAATGCGGCCTGAAGATAGCGCCGCCGCAGGCTTACCGTCAGTGGGTTGAGAAACAAAGGCACGGTTATCAGTCGAAATCACCAATAAATTAGATATATAGAGGTTAAATGCAGCTCGGTTTAGAACAGGTGGTTAGTGAGGGAGAGGGTATAAAATGCGTGTTGCGGTTGTCGGCGGACGGCTGCAGGGTCTTGAAGCGCTTTACCTGGCAAAAAAGGCTGGATGGGAGACTGTGCTTGTTGACAGAAACTCTAATGTCCCGGCCTTAAATTTTTGTGATCGTTTCTTTCTGCTTAATGCCTCCTCAGAAGAAGGGATGGC
>CAYWDA010000011.1:0-4039 GCA_964456945.1 uncultured Syntrophomonadaceae bacterium | reverse complement strand
AGGACTGCTTTTTGGGAAGCTGTAATTGCAATTACTCCTTCTGCTGCCAGATCGAGCAGCAGGTCGAGCTGCTGACGGCTGAAAGGTTTGTCTTCGGCAGAGCCCTGCACTTCGACCAGTTTACCTGAAGCAGTCATCACCACATTCATGTCAACTTCGGCGCGGGAATCTTCTTCAAAGCATAGATCTAAGACCGGAATGCCGCCTACCAGGCCTACGCTGGCGGCTGAAAGGTAGTCGTAGAAGGGGAATACCTCGATTCGCTGCAGCTGCTTTAAATGCATCAGCGCCTCGGCCAGGGCAACAAAAGACCCACTGATTGCTGCTGTGCGGGTACTGCCGTCGGCCTGCAGCACATCGCAATCGATGCGGATTGTTCTTTCACCAAGGGCGTGAAGATCAACTGAGGCGCGCAGTGACCTGCCGATCAGGCGCTGAATTTCGAGGCTGCGGCTGTTCGCGTTGTTCCGTTCGCGGTTAATGCGCACGTCTGTCGAGCGGGGCAGCATGGCGTATTCTGCGGTGATCCAGCCCTGGCCTGAATTCTTCAGAAAGGGCGGCACTTTTTCTTCAATTGATGCCGTGCAGAGTACTGTTGTATCACCCAGTTCGATGAGGGCTGAACCTTCGGGGTATTTCAGGTAAGAACGGGTAATCTTTAAGGAACGCAGCTGATTGTTATTTCTGTTGTCGTTTCTCATTTATTTGGCACCTTCCTGCTCGGCTTTCATTTGTTCTGTTTCCAGTAAGACCTGTTTTTCATCATAGCGGTTGAATAGGTAGAGACCGCCGAGACAGAGCACACCGGCGACCAGGCCTGACAGGCGCAGGCCAAGATCGTTACCCACATCCCTGCCGAGCACCAATAGTGAGGTAAAGACCAGCATGGCGATCATTTGCCCTATTTTCTGCATGAAAGTGCGGGCACCGTAGTAGATTCCTTCGCGGTGGCTGCCGGTTTTCAGGGCATCGTGCTCGGCAATATCGGCCACAATGGCATTGGGCAGAATACCGAAAGCGGCCAGCGGTAACCCCCCGAGGATAGCGAGCAGGTAACCCTGGGTAGTAAGCGAAAGCGGAATAAAGGGCAGGCCGAAGAGAGAGGTCATGGCAAAGGTAAGGGCAAAAATGATGAACGAGCCGACAATCATTTTCTTTTTACCGGTGCGGCGGGCAAGCAAATTAACGGCCGGGTAACAGGCGAAAGAGACCACTGCCATAACGATGAAGAGCAGTGAGTAGAACTGTTCCTGTTGGCGCAGTAGAACGGTAACGTAGTAGATTAGCCCGGTCTGCAGCATGGTGAGGGCTAAAAAATAGACCATATCGGATAGGGCAAAGGGCAGGAAGTTAGGGTTGCGGAAGGTGAGGCGCAGCGAGTCGAACATTGGCACTGTGGAGGGAACACCGGTGCTGTATTTTTTTTCATCAATAGCAAAGACGGGAACGTAGAGGCAGATCAGCGAGAGCAGGCCAAGAAGGGCAAAGGTTATCCTGATCGAAGCTACGCGGTCCATCCCTGTCGCTTCAAAGAGCGGAAAGAGCATGGGGGCCTGTGAGGCGAGCGCCGTGCCCAGGAAAAAGGTGAGCGATATGTAGGTAGAAAGGTTCAGCCTTTCCTGCGGAGTGTGCCCCAGTTCGGCGATCAGGGCAAAGTAGGGCGTAACATAGATAGTGTAGAAGAGGTAAAAAAGAAAGAGGGTCACCGCCAGCCAGATCACATTAAGCGCACCCGGAACAGATGATGGCGGGGTAAAGAGTAGAACCATCATCACGACCATGGGCAGGCCGCCCTTGGCCATAAAAGAG
The DNA here is from genome assembly GCA_964456945.1 of uncultured Syntrophomonadaceae bacterium. GTDB lineage: Bacteria > Bacillota > Dethiobacteria > DTU022 > DTU022 > CAYWDA01. The sequence continues at coordinate 2,230 of CAYWDA010000011.1, read as the reverse complement.
ATACGCCGCCCACGGCGAGCCGTTGAGCGATCAGAGAGGGTGGCGATCCAGGGGTCGGTGATTGCATCAATGAAGCGGCCGCCCATTGTGATCAGGCCGATGATGGAAAGAAAACCGAACAGGTAAAATGAAGGTATTAGTTCCGGCAGGCGCGCCTCGGCGGGCGGCAGGTAGAAATAGATTAAGTAGTTGACAACAAGGCCCAGAACAAGGGACCAGCCCAGTTGACCGATTGCATAGGCAACTCCTTTGGAAAGCGGCAGACTTGGTTTCATAAGCGGTAGACCTCCCTAACTGTTTGTTTTTTTATTCCCCTTCTGACTGCTAATTCCTGCCCCAGTTCCTCAAAAGAGGCGGCCCTTAGATATTTAAAGCCAGGCTAGAGGAAAATTGCAAGAAAACAAGAATTAATATATACGCTTGGAAGAGGAGGTTACAAGATGGAGAGCAGTTACATTCTACCGGCCATTCTAATTGTAATTGGCGCCTATATTGTTTACACCTACAACCGCCTGGTCGGTTTACGCAACACAGCCGATAGCGCATACGCAAATATTGATACCCTGCTGCAGAAACGCTTTGACCTGGTTCCGAACCTGGTCAATACGGTAAAGGGCTATATGACGCACGAGCGGGAACTGCTTGAAGCGATTACCAAGGCCCGGACTGACTGGATGAACGCCTCGACGATCAAAGAGAATGCCGGCGCTGATGATATAGCCACCAAGGCGTTGAAGAGCCTTTTTGCCGTGTCGGAAAACTACCCTGACTTAAAGGCTAACCAGAACTTTATGATGCTGCAGGAAGAACTGGTTGGCATAGAAAACAAGATTGCTTACGCCAGGCAGCGTTATAACCGGACAATCATGGTTCTGAATATGGTCATACAAAGGTTTCCGAGCAACTTCGTGGCCCGTTTATTCAGATTCGAAACCCGCGAATTTTTCGCCGTTGATTCTGACCAGGTTCGCAGCGTTCCTCTAGTAAATGTTCAGGGTGGTGATCAACAGTAATGGACCCAATTTACAGCCGTATTGCTTCCAACAAGCGGCGCACCTTTTTTTTCTTTTTCCTCTACGCTGTTCTATTTACGGCGATCGGCTACTTTATAGGGATCTACCTTGGTGAGCCGATTATCGGTATCGTTTTGGCCGGGGTAGCCTTTGTTGTCATCTTTTTGATCAGCTACTTCGGGGGGCAGGGGGTTGTTACATCGATGGCCGGCGCCCGCGAGGTAAGCAAACAGCAGGAACCTTTTCTCTACAACACGGTAGAAGGCCTGAGTTATGCCGCCGGTAAACCGATGCCCAAGGTCTATATTATTGAGTCAGAGGTGCCTAATGCTTTTGCTGCCGGGCGTAACCCTGATAATGCGCTAATTGCTGTAACCAGGGGTTTAATGACCCGTTTAAACCGGCAGGAGTTAGAAGGGGTTATTGCTCATGAAATGGCCCATATTAACAATTACGATGTTCTGCTGGCCACGGTTGCCGTGGTGCTGGCCGGAACGATAGTTTTTTTAGGGGTTATAGCGCGCAGAATGATCTTTTTTGGCGGCATGGGCCGCAGCAGCCGTAAAAGCGGTCAGGGCCAGCTGATTGCCCTGGCTATTATGATTGTAATCGGTATTCTTGCCCCGTTTTTTGCCCAACTGCTCAGGTTTGCCATATCGAGGCAGCGCGAATTTTTGGCTGATGCCACGGCGGCAGATTTCACGGGCTACCCCGAGGGGCTGGCCAGTGCTTTAGAAAAGATTACCAACATGCAGGTGCCAAAAAGTAAACTTGAGAATAAGGCTACAGACGGGCTTTACATTGTTAACCCTTCGCTGGGAGCCAGGTCTGTTGCCAACCGGGCCAGCGTACTCTTTTCAACCCACCCGCCGTCAGAGGAGCGGATTAAGCGTTTACGCTCAATGTAAGTGTAAGTGCAGATTTAGAGCTGGACCTGGTAGGCTTTGATCGGGCGGTGCAGCAGTTTTGAGCCGACCTCTTCGAAGGACTGCGGACTGCCGCTGATGAAGAAACGGTAGCGGGGTTCTTCGCAGTCAAGCGGGTTGGCGAGATCATTGCTGTTAAGTATAGAACCAACTTCGGCCGCAATCTCTTCGGCGGAGTTTATTAATTTAATATTGGGGCCGACCACACTGCCGATTAAACCAGCCATCAGCGGGTAGTGGGTGCAGCCTAAGATGAGGGAATCGATCTCTTCGGCAACCAGGGGGTCGAGA
>CAYWDA010000010.1:0-4280 GCA_964456945.1 uncultured Syntrophomonadaceae bacterium | reverse complement strand
CGGCCTCTGCCTCAGTTTCTGCCCGGTTTATGCCATTAAATTCCGTGGCTCCTACGTAGAAAACGCTGCCGCTGCCATAGAGCCCACAGTTAAGAAACTGGTGGCTCAGCGCAATGGCAAACCGGCAGTTTTGGCAATTACCTGCTCTTACGGTGCTTTTGCTCTGCCTGAGTTCATCAAAAATGACCGCAAAGATCTGGCAGTTGTCCGCTACCCCTGCGTTGGCAAGCTCGATTCAGCTCACCTGCTGAAGGCCATTGAATGCGGCGTCGATAAAGTTGTTGTAGTCGGATGTGCTGACAGTGATAAATTCACCTGCCAGTACAAGGATGTTGCCCCCTGGTCGCAGAAGAAAGTGGCTCACGCGGCCGAACTGCTAAAGATGCTCGGTATGGATAGTGAATGTATCAAGTATACTGAACTTGCCGGTGAAGATATCAGCAAGTTCGAGCAGGTTGTTGAAGAAGCGCTTAAGCCGAAGGTAGAAGAAGAGCCCAAAGCCTAAACGCAATACCGTTTTCAGCTCTATAAAGACAAGCCCCCGGTGTCTGCCCAGGCGGATACCGGGGGCTTTACGCTTCAGATATTGCGCATGCAAATTTAGCTCAATTGGCAGGAATGACCACACTTCCGTCGAATTGAACTATTACAACATCTTAATGGTCTATAACAGTGTGGTTCTATTAACTATGATTCGGGCTCACCTCGTCTCCGGTCTCGAGATGAGGTTTTTGTATCTGTCTGGGGGGTTGAAAATGCCGCAGGGCATACCGGAAGAAATTATTGATGAGATCAGGCAGCGCACCGATCTGGTTGGCCTGATCGGGGACTATTTGAAGCTCGAGCGAAGAGGAAAGAACATGGTTGGCCTCTGTCCATTTCACAGTGAAAAAACTCCCTCCTTTACGGTATCACCCGAAAAGCAGCTTTTTCACTGTTTCGGCTGTGGTGCCTCCGGAAATGCTTTTAGCCTGATCATGCAGATGGAAAACTTACCCTTTCCTGAAGCAGCCCGTTTCCTGGCCAACCGCGTGGGGGTGCGCATTCCCGAACCAACGAAGACAGCATCAGCAGAAGATAACCTGAAGGAGAGAATCTACAAATTAAATTTGCTGGCAGTTCGCTATTACGCTCATTGCCTCAAGAACACCCCGGCCGGAAACAAAGCGCGGGAATATTTACTAAAAAGAGGAATAACCCCTGAGAGTATCGAACTGTTTATGCTGGGCTATTCTCCGGCAGATTGGAGCGACTTTTATAATTATGCCCGGCAAAAAGGGGCTCAGCCCGAGCTGATGATCAAGGCCGGGTTAGTGTCACCCGGCAAAGATAAAGGCTATTATGATCGCTTTCGCAACCGGGTAATGTTTCCTATTTTTAACATTAGCGGAAAGGCGGTCGGCTTTGGTGGCAGATCCCTCACCGATGATCAAAAAAGCGGTCCCAAGTATTTAAATTCGCCCGAAACACCGGTCTTTAGTAAAGGCCAGATGCTCTACGCTTTGAACCTGGCCCGCGAAGCTATCAGGCGTGAAAAAAAAGCGGTAGTCATGGAAGGCTATACCGATGTCATTGCCGTCTACCAGGCCGGCATAAAAAATGTAGTTGCGTCCTTAGGAACTGCCCTTACCGCTGAGCAGGGGCGTTTGCTGCGTCACCAGGCTGAAACCGTGGTAACCGCTTATGATGCAGATAGCGCCGGTGAAGCGGCAACGTGGCGGGGCCTCGCTGTTCTGCAGTCAACCGGGTGCCTGGTCCAGGTAGCCGAACTGCCGGCGGGCAGCGACCCAGACAGCTACGTTCGTGCAAAAGGCAAAGATGCCTTCAGCAAGCTCGTTGAAAATGCAGTCCCGCTGATGGAATACCGCCTGCAGCAGCTGAAAAAGCGCTTCAACCTGGCATCAGATAAGGGAAGAATAGACTACATAGAAGAGTTGCTACCATTTTTGCTCGCCGCGGTTAACGAGGTAGAACAAGATTTTTACTTAAAGAAAGCCTCCGAAGAACTCGGTGTTGATGAAAATGCTTTGCGCAGCGAACTTAAAAAAAGACGTAAAATGGGCACCCGCTATCAGGATGCAGAGAAAAGTAAACCGGCTCTTGAAGCAGAAACAATAAAAATCAGGCCCGCTGAAAAAATATTATTATCTTTAATGCTTCAGAGCAAGGAAATAGCAGAATTAGGGCGAAATCTTTTACAAACAGAATTTATCGACGACCCTCGGGTCAGGCAGGTTATAGCTGTTTTGTGGGATATTTCAGCGTCAGAAACCATAGTCAGCGCTGAAAAACTGATTAACCGTTTTGCAGATCAACAGATAACCAGGCTGATTACAGAGGCGGTTACTGATCCCTCTTTGCAGGATATTCCACCTCAGATCGCGAAACGTATGGCTGAGGATTGTATCGGCCAGTTGTATCATGTTTGGTCCGAGCAACGACAAAGAGAGCTGCAGCAGAAGATTAAAGAGCTGGAAGCACAGGGTTCAGATGAGCAGCTTGCAGCGCTGCTTAAGGAGCACCAGCAAATGCTTACGAATAAAGACGGCAACCCTTACCGTTTAGGAAAAGGAGGGGATTTCAATGGCTAAAGACCTGGAAAAAATGATTTCCCTGGAAGATGCACAGCAAGAACTGGTTGAGCGTGGTAAAGGTAAAGGCTCAATCAGCTATAAAGAGATCATTGAAACCCTTCAGCCATACGAGCTTTCAGTCGATGCGCTTGATAATTTCTATGACAAGTTGGCTCAGGTTGGCGTTGATATCACTGATGATCCTGCCACTGATGCACCAGACTCGAATCAGGATGACGATTCCGGGGAAGAGGTAAAAGTGGTTGAAACTGAACTGCTTTCGTCTCCTGAAGGGGTTACAGTTAACGACCCGGTACGCATGTACCTGAAAGAGATCGGCAAAATTCCGCTCTTAACCTCCGAAGAAGAGGTTGAACTGGCCCGCGCTATTGAAGAGAATAACGAAGATGCCAGGCGGCGTCTGGCTGAGGCAAACCTGCGCCTGGTCGTCAGCATCGCTAAAAAATATGTTGGCCGCGGTATGCTTTTCCTCGATTTAATTCAGGAAGGCAACCTTGGGCTGATCAAAGCGGTTGAGAAGTTCGACTACCGCAAAGGCTATAAGTTCAGCACTTATGCCACCTGGTGGATCCGCCAGGCGATCACCAGGGCCATTGCCGACCAGGCCCGCACCATTCGTATTCCCGTGCACATGGTCGAAACGATCAACAAGCTGATTCGCATTTCGCGTCAACTGGTACAGGAATTGGGGCGTGAGCCTCTGCCGGAAGAGATTGCCCAGGAAATGAATATTACCGAAGACCGGGTCAGGGAGATCTTAAAGATTGCCCAGGAACCGGTATCGCTGGAAACCCCGATCGGCGAAGAAGACGATAGCCATCTTGGTGATTTCATTGAAGATCACGAAGCTCAGGCTCCGGCCGATGCTGCAGCCTTTGAACTGCTCAAAGAGCAGCTAGAGGATGTGCTTGATACCTTGTCGGCCCGCGAAGAAAAAGTACTGCGCCTGCGTTTTGGTCTCGATGACGGCCGTTCGCGCACCCTTGAAGAGGTAGGCCAGTATTTTGGGGTCACCCGTGAGAGAATCCGCCAGATAGAGGCGAAGGCGCTGCGCAAATTGCGCCACCCGATGCGCAGCAAACGGCTGCGCGATTACCTCGAATAAAAAGTTACGGCAGGGGCCCTTCGCCCCTGCCGTTTGTTTTTACTCCAAAACTGCACCCCTGGCCGCAGAACCGGCCATTTTTTTATAGCGTGACAACACCCCCGGCGGCAGGTTTTTCTCTGGCTGCACAGCCTTGCGTTTTGCTAACTCTTCTTCACTGATCTTAAGCTCAATTATTCTGCCCACTATGTCAATCCTGATCAGGTCACCATACTGAACCAGGCCAATCAAGCCCCCCGCTGCCGCTTCAGGTGCTACGTGGCCGATACAAATGCCCCGTGAAGAACCTGAAAAGCGCCCATCTGTTACGACTGCCGCGCCGCTGTTCATCCCAGTAAGCAGTGCACTGAGCATATGCATTTCACGCATGCCCGGGCCTCCCTGCGGACCTTCATAGCGAACCACAACAATATCACCCCTGGCTATTTTACCGGCCAGGGCGGCCTCCACTGCAGCTTCCAGGCTGTCAAATGGCCTGGCCGGTCCTTCCATGACCAGGCAGTCATGGTCAACTGCAGCAGCTTTTACCACTGCGCCATTCAAGGCCAGGTTGCCGTAGAGCACGGCCAGGCCACCGCGGC
>CAYWDA010000009.1:0-1859 GCA_964456945.1 uncultured Syntrophomonadaceae bacterium | reverse complement strand
TTTTCGACCTGCTCATTGGCTAAAACTGTATCGCAGTCAGCGCACCAGTTCACACTGGCTTTTTTCTTATAGGCCAGACCACGCTTATACATAAGCAGAAAAAGCCACTGCGACCAGCGATAGTAGTCGGGGGCTGAAGTGTTCACTTCCCGGCTCCAGTCGTAGCTCACGCCGAGGCGATTCTGCTGCTTTTTCATATGTTCAATGTTCTGGGTAGTCCACACGGCCGGGTTAACCTTATGTTCAATAGCGGCATTTTCGGCAGGCAGCCCAAAGGCGTCCCAACCCATGGGGTGGATGACGTTATAACCGCGCATCCTTAAGAAACGAGCCAGCACATCGCCAATTGAATAAACTCTCATGTGGCCCATGTGCAGTTTACCTGAAGGGTAAGGAAACATCTCTAAAACATAATACTTGGGTTTTTCACTATCTATCTCAGAATGGTAAAAATCTTCCTGCTCCCACTGCTTTTGCCAGTATTCTTCAATTTTAGCCGGGTTATAGTTTGTCAAGGTCAACTTACCTCCGTCTCCAAATAAAAAATCCGCCCGGTCAAGGGACGGATCTATACCCGCGGTACCACCCTTATTGGTCAAACATCTGGTGGAGCTGGCGGGAGTCGAACCCGCGACCTCTTCCATGCCAAGGAAGCGCGCTCCCACTGCGCCACAGCCCCCCGTTATGTTGCCCACTTTCTACCGTCGCTTCCCATCATCACAAGTTATATGGCACCTCGAGTACACCTAACATTATATGCACGGCACCTAACCTTGTCAATAGGAGCGGTTACAATTTTAGATTTTTAAGAGCCTACTTCTACCTGGTATGATTCACCGGCTTGCATATCAATTATTAACAGTTTATCTGCTGGTAATACACCGTCCAAACCGGCCAGTAACTTAACCGCTTCGCTGACCTGCCAGGCTGCAAGCATAGCCGGAGTAGCAGCAGGGTTGCCCAGGTGGATTTCTACACCTTTTTTCACTCCGCTTTCGGCCACAGTTCCGTAAATTGAAGTTAAGAGCGGGCGACCGGGCCTGATTACGGCCAACTGCCCAAGAAAACCGGCAATAGCGCCGTGGATCATCACAACCCCCAGCTGGGCACAGGCTTTTTCGAGTTCAAAACGCGACGGCAAATTGTCCAGGCAGTCAAGAACAAGATCACAACCGGAGAAAAACAGCGGCATATTAGTGAGATCACCACGGGCATTATGGGCAATAACTTCGACCGCACTATTTACTGCTGCAATGCGCTTTACTGCGGTTTCGGCTTTCGACTCACCCAGGTTCTTCTCTTCTGCTAAAAGCTGTCTGTTCAGGTTGCTATCAGAAAAAGTATCATCATCAACAATAACCAGTTGGCCTACCCCCATGCGGGCAAGCAGTTCAAGAGCGAAACCACCAAGCCCCCCGGCTCCGACAATACCGACCCTTGCTTTAAGCAGGCGGATTTGGCCTTCAATACCGACTGTGCCAACGCTGCGCTGGTAACGTTCCGGAATAACTCCTGCCTCAAGCGCAACCTGCTCGACTAGACGTAGAGAGAGAGCAAAGTTGTTAGCTAAATCCAAAGTCTTTGTCAGCGACAGCGATCGGTAGTTCTCTCCGGCAGGATTATTAGCGTCTAGAGCGGCATCTAAAATAGCCATTTCAAGCTTTTTATTATCCATCAAGAACTCTCCTGCAAGATCAGATTTGGTTATTTTTACTTTCAGAAATCTTTTGCTCTATTTCATCCAACTTTACCAGTGGCGCTTCGGACCAGAGCCTTTCCAGATCATAAAATATTCTTGCATCGGGCTGGAAAATATGGATAACCAACCCGCCATAATCTAAAACCACCCACCAACCTTC
>CAYWDA010000008.1:0-9090 GCA_964456945.1 uncultured Syntrophomonadaceae bacterium | reverse complement strand
AACGGTTGGTAAATGAGCGGCCGGCACTGGTCAGCGGTTACTTGCCCTTGCAGCAAAGCAACCTGATCGAAGTCATTGAGAAATGCGATGTTCTGATTTACGGCCTGCCAGTTGATGACCCTGCCCTGCTTTCCGCGCTGGCGGCCATGCCGAACTTTGCAGGGAAAAAGCGCTTTTTCGACATGCGCTACCACCCAGAGACCACGGTTCTTATGACTGCTTTCAGGGAAAATGGTGGCCATGCCGAAAACGGTTTATCTATGCTTCTCTGGCAGGCTGTCCTTGCCTTTGAACTTTTCACTTTACAGCAGGCCCCGGTTGAAATAATGCGTCTTGCACTTAACACTGTGTAGCAAGTTGTCGAGTTATTAAAAATCGCAGCCAATTCGTAGCAGGGGGGATAGTAATGAACGTTCTAAGCCAGGCTTCCGGTAACCTGCAGGTTTCAAATGAAGATGCTCCGGTGATTCGGGTAGTTAACGCACTTATCTGCCGGGCGATTAAAGAAAGAGCCAGCGATATTCATCTTGAGCCTTCAGAAGAGGGGCTGAGAATCAGGTTGCGCCTGGATGGAGTGCTTCACGATTTAGGTGCGCCGCAGGGCCTCAAACCGGCCCACATAATTTCGCGGGTTAAGATTATGGCCAACCTGGATATAGCAGAGAGGCGTCTTCCCCAGGACGGTAATATTCAGCTGCACAGCAATGGCAGCGAGGTTAACCTGCGGGTTTCGACCATGCCGACGATTGTTGGCGAAAAAATTGTGATCAGGCTGCTTGAAAAAGAGCGAATAGTGCTACCCCTTAATGACCTTGGATTTTCTGATAATAATTACCAGACCATTCGCCGGTTGCTGCTGAACCAGGCCGGGATGATACTGGTTACAGGGCCAACAGGATGCGGTAAAACCACAACCCTTTATTCATCGCTGCACTACCTTAACCGCCCCGAAGATAATATTATAACGATTGAAGACCCTGTTGAGTGCCGTTTAAAAGGTATAAACCAGATCCAGGTGAACAGGCGCATTAACCGCACTTTTGCCAACACACTGCGCTCTATATTGCGCCAGGATCCAAACATTATTATGGTTGGTGAAATAAGGGATCTCGAGACAGCAAAAATAGCTACCCAGGCGGCGCTGACCGGTCACCTTGTGCTCAGCACCCTGCACACCAACAATGCTGCGGGAGCTGTTCCCCGCCTGATTGACATGGGTCTCGAGCCATACCTGGTTACATCGTCTCTGGTCGGAGTAATCGCTCAACGTTTGATCAGGAAAATATGCCCTCACTGTCTTGTGGAATATGTTCTTAAAGATAGTGAAAAAAACTTTTTTGAAGGCTATTTTAAGAAAAAAGCGCCGGCGAAGCTTTATCACGGGGCGAAATGTAAAGCCTGTAACGGTACCGGTTACCAGGGCCGCACTTCAATTCAGGAACTGCTGCTTTTGAACGGAGAACTGCAGGATTTGATTCAGAAAGGGGCAACAGCAGTTACCGTGCAGGATGCAGCCATCAAACAGGGCATGCTGCCGCTGGTCAGTGATGGGCTACGCTGCCTGGAGGCAGGCGTCACCACAATGGGCGAAGTGGTGCGGACCACTTTCAGCAGTGTGTTTGACAGTCAAACCGCTGGCTATACAGGCAGTGCTACATTTATTGACCAGTTGAAAATGTTAAATGATTAAAAAGCACAATAAGAGTATATTTAAGCATGAAAGGGCATTCACCCTGGTTGAGCTGCTCTGCGTGGTAGCGTTGCTCGGCTTGTTGACGATGATCGCGATGCCCGCGGTGCAGGATGTGGGCAGGAAACGGCCCCTGGAAATTGCCGCCCGCAGCCTTGCTACGGACATGCGCCGCTGCCAGCAGACAGCTATTATTTCCGGCGGTGGAAGATGCATTGAATTTCTACTCTACAGCAATAGCTATCATTACCGAATAAAAAACTGCAGCACTTCAGAGACGGAAAGGATCAGTTTTCCCGAAGGAATTACTTACCGCTTGATAACATTTCCGACCAGCGGAGGTATTCCACGTTTACGCTTCAATCCTGACGGTGCGCCGAATGCTGGCGGAACGGTGATTATGCAGAACAGCCGGGGCGATATTCTTCACGTGATTGTTACCCCGGCGACCGGTCGGGTGCGCATTTCCGATAAACCGCCTGATCACTGGGATAGTAATTAAAAACTGAAAATAGCGTTCATTATACCTTCCGAGAGGATTGATTGGCATAAAGCACCAGGCAGCGGGAAAAAACATTATCCTGACCGGTTTCATGGGTACTGGAAAAACTGCGGTTGGCGAGATCCTTGCTAATGCTCTCGACAGGCGTTTTGTTGATACCGATCGCCTGGTTGAAGAAAGTGCAGGCCTTACGGTTGCTGAACAATTTTCAAAGTTTGGCGAAGAGTACTTCCGCGACAGGGAAAGCGAGGCAATTTTAAGCTTAACCCGCTGCCAACCCGGAACCCTGGTTGTTGCTACCGGTGGCGGAGCTGTGCTGCGCGCGCAAAACCGTTCAACTCTCTCCCGTGACGGTTTGATTATACTGTTGACCGCTACACCGCGAGCGATAAAAAGGCGTGTTGCGAAAAGTGCTAACCGCCCCTTACTGGCAGAGAACTCAACTTTAATAATCAGTTCGATGCTGCAAGAACGTGAGCTCTATTACCAAGATTGCACCTTCAGCATAGATACCACCGGCTTAACTGTAATACAGGTTGCTGGTAAGATTTTAACCTGTATTAACTGCCCCTGATCTGATAAACTATTAAGTAAGGCATTTTCTTACCATAGAGGCAGGAAATAGAATTGGCGAGGGGAAATATGATTCATTCAGTGTAAAACGGAGGATGATTTAAATGAAAACTAGCGCTATTCTGGTTCTGCACGGCCCTAACCTGAACTTACTCGGACAGCGTGAACCAGAAATTTACGGCCGCCTCACACTTGACGAAATTAATTTAGCGCTGGCGAAGAGGGCAATCGAACTTGACGCGACAGTAGAAACCTATCAATCCAACCATGAAGGGGCGCTAATTGATAAGGTTCAGGAAGCATCAAAGCAATTTCATGGCCTGTTAATTAATCCTGGCGCGCTCTCTCACTACAGCTTTGCTCTCAGGGATGCTCTTGCTGCCGTCTCTCTGCCCCTGGTCGAAGTCCATCTAAGCAATATTTATAACCGCGAGCCTTTTCGCCACACTTCAGTTATAGCCCCGATCGCCAAAGGGACAATCTGCGGTCTGGGACTCGACAGTTATCTGTTAGGCCTGCAAGCACTGGTAAATATAATCGATAAAAGATAGGGGTATAAATTGAACGAACAGCTTACTGCAATCAGGAAGATATTCGGGCAAAATTCTTTTGATGCCTTTATGGTTAGCAATGATCTGAACAGACGCTACTTAAGTGGTTTTGACGGGAGCGCCGGCACACTGCTGATCAGCCAGGGAAAAGCCTATCTGGTCACCGATTTTCGCTATGTTGAGCAGGCTAATGCCCAGGTGAAAGGGTTTGAAGTTAAAAAACGAGGCGACGATTTACACCAGATCCTGAACCAGTTGTTCACTGAGTGCGGCTGGAGAAAAATCGCCTTTGAGTCTAAACAGGTAAGCTATGCCGATTATATTGAAATGAATGAGAAACTGGGTGTAGAGCTGATACCGCTTGATGGCGCGGTGGAAAAGTTAAGGATGATCAAGAATAAAAGTGAATTAGAGATCTTACGCAACGGGGCGCAAGAACTTGACAGCGCATTCAGTTATATCTGCACCAGGCTTCGAGCGGGAGTAACTGAAAAAGAGATAGATCTTGAACTTGAATTTTACCTGCGCCGTAATGGCGCTGAGGCTGCTTCTTTCCGCTTTATCGTTGCTTCCGGTGAGAGAGGTGCGCTGCCGCACGGTGCGGCAACAACAAAAAAACTGGCCCAAGGTGAACTGGTGACTATAGATTTCGGCGCCGTTTACGATGGATATGCTACCGATATGACCAGAACCGTGGCGATTGGCTCCACAGATCAGCGCCAGCGCGAAATTTATGGTATTGTAGAGGAAGCAAGAAGTGCTGCAGCCGCTTTTGTTAAACCGGGTATTAAAGCAAATGAAGCCGATCAAGTGGCCCGTGATATTATAGAAAAAGCAGGCTATGGCAACTATTTCGGGCACGGTCTTGGGCATGGAGTTGGCCTGGAGACCCATGAGCTACCTACCCTTAACCCGCGCAGCACGACAATGCTTGAAGCGGGTATGGTTGTAACCGTAGAGCCAGGCATCTATATTCCAGGTTGGGGCGGCGTGAGAATCGAAGATATGGTTTTAGTAACTGCAGATGGCGCGGAACTGCTTACCAGCAGCCCGCGTGAACTTATAACTATAAATTATTAAACGAAGGGCAGGAGTTAAAGATGATTTCGACCAGTGATTTTCATACCGGTATATCAATTGAACTGGAGGGGGAGATCTACACAATATTAGAATTTCAGCATGTTAAGCCTGGCAAAGGAGCTGCATTTGTTCGCTCAAAGCTTAAAAACCTGCGGACAGGCTCAATAGCTGAAAAAACCTTCCGGGCCGGAGAAAAAATGGCCAGGGCACACCTGGAGCGGAAAGAAATGGAATATCTCTACCGGGACGACGACTCTTTTCACATGATGGATATGGAAACATATGAACAGATCACTTTGTCAAGCGAACAGATCGGCGAGGGCATAAAGTATCTGAAAGAAAATGACCATCTTAATGTGGTTATGCACGGGGAGAAACTGCTCGGTGTTGATGTGCCGCTTTCTGTTGTATTGAAGGTTGAGGAAACCGAACCAGGTTTGAAGGGTGATACCGCATCCGGCGCCAGCAAACCGGCGACGATGGAAACCGGACTGGTTGTCCAGGTACCCTTATTTGTTAATAGCGGTGATTCAATTAAAATTGATACCCGCTCAGGATCCTATATTGAAAGAGCTTAAGTTAATCACAAACTTGAAGGAGGGTTTAGAAAATGAGTGAAGATCTGAAAGCACGTGTATCCTATTTAAGAGGTTTTACAGAAGGATTGGATCTTGGCGATGAAAGTAAAGAGCAAAAGGTGCTGCAGCGCGTTATTGATCTGCTGGAAGATATGACTGATGAAATTGAACAACTAAGGGTTGATTACGAAGAGTTGTTTGAGTACACTGAAGCAATTGACGAAGATTTAACCGAAATGGAAGAAGATTTCTATGATGATGAAGATGACGAGGACGACGATGATGATGATTTCGAGGAATTTGAAGGCGGTTTTTCGATTGAATGCCCGAACTGCCGGGAAATTGTAGTTGTCGATGATGATATCCTCGATCAGGAATCTTCGATAGAAGTGACCTGCCCCGGGTGCGGCGAAGTAGTTCTTGTTGATGATGAAGAATGGGAAGAAGAACTGGATGAACTTCCGGAAGACTCTGAATAAAATAAAGGTTATAAGGCCTTTGTTGAATGGCTGATTGGTCTCTGTTATAATTAAGTTAAGATGAAAAGTTATGCTAAATAGCCAAATAATTTAGGGAGGTAATAATAATGGCCAAAGAAGAAAGTCGCAATTTGCCATCTGAACTTGGAGTTGTCAAAATCGCTGATGAGGTGGTTTCGATCATAGCGGGTCTTGCTGCTGCCGATATCGAGGGTGTTGCTTCGATGTCTGGCGGTATTGCCGGCGGAATAGCTGAAGTGCTCGGCCGTCGCAACCTCTCCAAGGGTGTAAAAGTTGACGTCGGAACCGAAGATACAAAAATTGAAATATTTATTATTGTAAAGTATGGTGCTCGCATTCCCGATGTTGCCTGGGATATCCAGGAAACTGTTAAAAAAGCGGTTGAGACAATGACTGGCTTAATAGTTACACATGTGAATGTGCATGTACAGGGTGTTAATTTTCCCCAAAAAGAAAATGAAGAAGTTGAAGTTGAAGTTGCAGTTACAGCAGAACAGGATAAATAGATCCGCAAGGATTACTTAAGATTCACAAAAAGGGGGGAGTTAGCATGAAAACAGTTGCCAGGATAATGCTGATCTTTTTTGGGTTGCTCTTTATCGGAGGCGCTCTTTTACTGCTGGCCATCTACTTTAACCTGATTCCCGGGCTGGCCATAGCGCTTCCTGCATGGGCTGTAGATAATGTTTTATTGGCGATTGGGTCGGCTTTACTGCTCATTGCGCTTATATTTTTATCCTTCGGTCTGCGCTCATCGAAAAAAATCGGTAATGCTGTGTTGAAAGGGAGCGAGTATGGAGAAGTTTTGATCTCCATAACGGCCCTTGAAAATATGGTCTTGCGCGTCGTGCAGCAAACACAGGGTATTAAAGATGTGAGCCGTCAGGTTTCTTTTACGCCCGATGGATTGGTCGTAAGAGTAAGGATTCGTGTAATGCCTGATGTAGCTTTGCCTGGTTTGATAAACGATCTGCAGTCAAAAACAAAGGAATATCTTGAAGAGATTACCGGGATAGTCGTTCATGAGGTAAAAGTAATGGTCGAAAATATTATCGTTGATCAGGCAGTTTCCAAGAAGTAAAGTGTTAATTGAAAAGGGGGGAGCAAGCTTTGTCCGAACTTAACTGGTGGGTAATAATCAGCAAACACTGGGGAAAAATCTTAGGCGGCCTGCTCGGTCTTATTTTTGCCCTGCTGGTGATCAATTACGGTTTTTGGCTCAGCATATTTATTTTTCTGTGCATTGCCATAGGGCTTTTGATCGGGTGGCGTCTGGATGTCAGTAAAGGTGTCGGCCGTTTTATTAACCGCATCTTTTCATCAAGCGATGATTCTTAATCTGTGGGGCTGAAAGATGGGCGGGTCAGACTGACCGGCATCATTTGATCAGCCCTGAATATTTTTAAAAGTGTGGAGGTAAAGATCAATTGTCCCGTCGTTTAGCGAGAGAAGTTGCGTTTCGGGCCCTTTTTCAGATCGATATCGGCAAGTGCAGAGCTGAACTGGCCTTGAGGCACTCTCTCGAAGGGTTCAGCTTCAGTGATGACGAGGAGCAGTTTGTTGTCAGCCTGGTTAAAGGGGTAACGGATAACTTGCCAATGCTTGATGATTTAATCAGCAAGCATCTGGTTAAGTGGGAACTTGATCGGCTCTCTGCGGTTGACCGTAATTTATTGAGAATGGCCATGTATGAAATTCTTTACCGCAATGATATTCCCCCTGCTGTCTCCATTAATGAAGCCCTTGAACTGGCTAAGAAATATGGTAGCACCGGAGAAGCAGTTGGTTTTATCAATGGGGTTTTAGATCGCGCAATAGGAGAAACACTTGAACGAGAAGTATGAGCGATCATTTTATATCGGCTTAGATACTTCAGCTTATACAACATCTTTGGCCCTGGTAGATCAGGCTGAAGAGCTGCTTATTGACAGCAGGTTAACGCTTCCTGTAAAACAAGGTAGCCTGGGGCTTCGCCAGTCAGAGGCAGTTTTCCATCACATAAATAACCTGCCTCGCCTGTGGCCTGTTGGGGCTGAAATTCTGCATGGTGGAGTTCTGAGGGCAATTGCCGCGGCAACGCAGCCGCGGCCAGTTGAAGGTTCATATATGCCTGTCTTTAAAGTTGGTGAGGCTTTTGGTCTGTTTCTTGCCCAGATCAACAGCCTTAATTTTTTGCCTTTAACTCACCAGGAAGGTCATGTTATGGCCGGCCTTTGGTCGGCTGGATTGCCTGCGGGACGTTACCTGACACTGCATCTATCCGGTGGCACTACGGAAATTATCGTTTCTGAAGAGATTAGTCCCGGTAAACTAAATCTTAATCTTTTAAGTGGAAGCAGCGATTTAAATGCCGGGCAGTTTATTGATCGGTTGGGCAAAGCTATGGGCCTCGGTTTCCCAAGCGGCCCTCAGCTTGAAGTTTTGGCCTGCAATGCGGAAAGTAATTTACCTCTATTGACTACAGCTGTTTGTGGAAGCACAGTTAGCTTTTCCGGCCCGGCCAGCCAGGCTGAGAGGCTGCTTCAGGGCGGTTGCAGCAGGCCAGGTTTGGCCCGGGCCATTGAAGTCTGTATTGCCGATTCGCTGATTGCCGCACTTAAGCATGAATTAAAAAAGAGTAGCAGCTACGATGGGTTACTAGTAGTTGGCGGAGTAGCATCAAACCAGTTTATCCGGCAACGTCTTAAAGATAGCGTTGGTGAATTAATTAGTCTGCACTTTGCCTTACCAAAATATGCTTCAGATAACGCTATCGGCCTTGCCGTACAGGCAGCACGTATGACAAAATAGTAATGATGAAGTTATCGTTTAGAATAGAGAGGATTTTAATGAAGAATAGAGAAGAAATTATATCAGGTGATCACTAAACCTTGATTGATAGCAGGGAGAGAGAGGGATAAATGTCCAAGGTATATTTTAGCAGTTGGAACGGAACAATAGTCGATGAACGAAAAAAACTTTTAGATGAACGACTTGATCTTGAAAAGCTTTCTATGCCCTCTCAACTCGAGAGCAAAAAATTAAGAGCCTATATCGGCTGGGCTGGCTTATTAATTATTGATCCTGAAGTCAGCATTATTAGGGCCCTGAGTGAATACTACAAAAGTGTGCAGAAGGAATCCTGCGGCAAGTGTATTCCCTGTCGCGCCGGCACCAAAGTTATTGCAGATCGCCTGGATAAACTTATAGCAGGTAAAGGTAGTAATGATGATCTTGTTTATCTTAAAACTGTTGCCCGGCTGGTTAAAGAAGGCTCACTCTGTGAACTGGGTTCTTCATCACCGCTGCCGCTGCTGCATGCCCTTGAATACTTTGCTGATGACTTCAAAGCCTGCCTGAATGATCCAGGCTGCCTGGATGAAACTATGGCGGAATTCTTATCGATAATGACCGCGCCATGCCGGAACGGCTGCCCTGCTCACATAAATATTCCTCGCTACATCGAATGTATCCGGGAAGGAAACTACGAAGAAGCGCTTGCGGTAAACAGAGAGAAAACCCCGCTGGTTGGAACCCTGGGAAGGGTTTGCGTACACCCCTGTGAATCAAATTGCAATCGTCAGCCGCATGATCAATCGCTTTCGATCAGATTGTTAAAAAGGTTTTGCGCTGATTT
>CAYWDA010000007.1:0-36882 GCA_964456945.1 uncultured Syntrophomonadaceae bacterium | reverse complement strand
CCAACTTTCCGACAAAATCAGGCCACTTTTCTTTGTTTAAAAGCATCGCTGACATATCACCCACCTCTACAGTATGAAGTCCTCGGGATCATCAGGCTTAAAGCTGGCCTGGAACGGCTCGCCCTCGGGATCTACTCCCGGTTCGAAACCGTATTTATCCCGCACTTCCCGGGCCAGTTTGCGATTTAACTTACCCAGGGGAATATTGGCCGGGCAAACCCGCTCACACTCACCGCACTCTATACAACGTCCGGCCAGGTGAAAAGCCCGGGCAATATTAAAAGCTGTATTCTCGGAAAAGTTGACTGCTCGATTTACCCATGTCGGGTTAAGGCGATCAAGAATGCAGTCCTGGCAGTAGCAGAGAGGGCAAACGTTACGACAACTATAACAGCGCACACACTTTGCAAACTGCTCCTCCCAGTAAGCTGCGCGGCCGTCAACATCCTTAGCTTCAAGCTCGGCCACGCCGCTATCTTCGGATGTTTCCCAGGGTTCAACTGCTTCGCCAAGCATAATATCACTGATTACCGGATTGGGGTAACGGCAAAGACGGCATTTTTCTGCCAGCAGTTCTTCCCTGGCCACTTTAACTTCTTCGCCACTTTTAATTATGGTAAAACCGTCACCGTTCCATGCTACTTCTGCGGCAGCTTCGCTTTCCGGATACTTTTCTGCGAGCAGGGCAGGATCAACCATCCCCGGGCAGGGGCAGCCGATAATAACAACCTGGTCACGGTGAATACCTTTTTCAACAATCAACTGGGTTACAGCCCGACTGTCACACCCTTTAACCAAAAGAGCGACTTTGCGGCTGTCAGCTTCCTGCCCACGTGGCACCGGCGGTTTTTCCACCAGGGTCAGATAGGTGGCCAGGTTGGCGGTGCAGAGGGGTGAAAAGATCAGCTCTGCAGCGCCGGCGGCATCTTCAACAAAACTCGGCGCGACCCGGTAGCCATAAGTACCTTGTTTCCAACCGATCAGGTACTTAACATCATCACGAGCCACTACCTCTGCCGCGGTTTTGCGTAATTGTTCCAGATCCATCTAAATAACCCTCCTACCAGTCGATCTGCCGGCGCCTGAAACCTTCAAACGGTCCGGCTTCCCTTGCATCTTCGACGGTTTTTTCGACTACTTCCTTCCATTTGTGCCCTTCGGATGCCGACACCCAACTCATATGAAAGCGTTTGGGATCAACCCCGACATACTCCATCAGGTCTTTAAGAATACCTAAGCGACGCCGGGCATAGAAGTTACCTTCCATGTAGTGGCAGTCACCGGGGTGGCAGCCTGAGACAAGTACGCCGTCTGCGCCCTGCTGCAGCGCATTCATAACATAGAGCGGGTTAACACGCCCCGAACACATTACCCTGATTACCTGGATATTGGCCGGGTACTGAACCCGGCTTGTTCCGGCCAGGTCTGCTCCGGCATAGGAGCACCAATTGCAGAGGAAGGCTACGATATTTGGTTCGTAATCTTTACTCATTTCAATACCCCCAATGCCGCTATCTGCGGTAGGATCTGGCGGTCACGGAACGATTTCGGCTGAATTGAGTCTGAGAGACAGGCAGCTGAACATGAACCGCAACCTTTACAGAGAGCCTCGTTGACCCTGGCTACTTCAACCTCGTTTCCGAAACGGTTGACAGTGACCAGCTCAATGGCTGTGTAGGGGCAAATATTGACGCAGAAACCACAACCCCGGCAGGTTGCCTCATTAACAGTGGCTACCTGGGCGCTGATTAATACCTTACCGCGAGCCAGTGGAATCATGGCCGAAGAGGCAGCTCCCTTGGCCTGGGCTACCGTATCGGGAATATCTTTCGGACCCTGGCAGCATCCGGCGAGGAAAACACCATCGGTTGCCGTATCAACGGGCCGCAGTTTCGGGTGTGCTTCCAGGAAGAAACGATCAGGTGACTGCGAAAGCCTGAGCAAATCCATAACTTCACGCATGTCGGCACGCGGTTCAAGACCGACACCCAACACAACCAGATCGACTTCGTCTTCGAGAGGGGTAGCGGTAAGCGTATCTTCAACTTTAACCACCAGTTTATTGCCCCGTTTGAAGATCTCGGAAGGATTACCGCGGATATAGCGAACATTTTCGCGGCGCACGCGGTCATAGAATTCCTCGAAACCTTTACCGAAAGCTCTTACATCCATGTAGTAAACCCGAATGTTGGCATCAGGCATCTTATCTCTGACCAGGTGGGCCTGTTTTGCCACATACATGCAGCAGACCCTGGAGCAGTATTCATTACCGACGCTGGCATCCCGGGAACCGACACACTTAATAAAAGCAACTTCTTTCGGTTCAATTTCTTCCTCACCGTTAAAAACCTTAACTTTGCCGCCGGTTGGCCCCGAGGCTGAAACGAGGCGTTCCATCTCCATCCCGGTGATCACATTCGGATAGTCACTGTAGCCGTATTCCGGCTTGCGTGATGCATCAAAGGGATCAAAACCGGTAGCAACGATAACTGCCCCGACTTTAAACTCGACGATCTCGTCCACCTGGTCGAAGTTAATGGCTTCAGCGCGACAGACTTCCTGGCATTTCGGCGCTTTGCCGCATTTCCCCTTGGTCAGAAAAAGGCAGCTCTTCGGATCAATAGTATACTTGGCCGGAACAGCCTGGGGGAAGGGCAGGTAGACTGCTGAACGCTTACCCATACCCATGTCGAACTCGCTGGGAATGCGGTCCTTGACCCGGCATTCAGAAGCACAGTCTCCGCAGCCGGTGCATTTATCGAAATCAACATAGCGCGCTTTTTTGCGTACCTTGACATCAAAATTGCCAATAAACCCTTTGATCTCTTCTACCTCAGAGTAGCTCAAGAGTTCGATATTCGGGTGGTTGGCACAGTCGACCATCTTCGGTGTTAAAATACAGGCCGAGCAGTCAAGCGTTGGAAAGGTTTTGTCCAGTTGGGCCATACGCCCGCCGACGGAGGGAGTCTTTTCAACCAGGTAGACCTGGAACCCGGCGTCGGCAATATCAAGGGCGGCCTGGATACCGGCAATACCAGCCCCGATAACCAGGGCTGCCGGTTCGCAGTCGACCTCTTTTGATTCAAGAGCTTCAAGCAGTCGCACTTTGGCCACCGAAGCTTTAACCAGTTTTTTTGCTTTGGCCGTAGCATCATCCTTATCTTCATGCACCCAGGAGCAATGCTCCCTGATGTTGGCCATCTCAAGAAAGTAGGGGTTAACCCCGGCGCTCTTGATCGCCTTTCTGAAGGTTGGTTCATGCATACGGGGGGAGCAGGAAGCTACAACAACCCGGTTTAAGCCCTGTTCCTGAATATCATTCCTGATCAGAGCCTGGCCGGGATCGGAACACATGTAGGAATAGGTGCGCGCCACTGCCACATTGGGCAGTGTCTGCGCATATTCTGCAACCGCATCCACATCTACCGTTGCGGAAATGTTAATTCCGCAGTGGCAAACGTAGACACCCACTTTTGGTTTTTCCGTCATCTGGTTTTTCATCCTCCCGCAAAGATTGACCCTTAATTGTGATCTGCTGACTTTGACTATCCTTTAAGTTCTTTCAGCTTCTCGGTCAGCTTGGGCACAATCTTGAACATGTCGTCGACAATGGCATAGTCGGCCACGGCAAAGATCGGAGCTTCGGGATCTTTGTTGATGGCTACTACTGTCTTCGCGCCTTTCATACCGGCAACGTGCTGGAAAGCGCCGGAAATACCCATAGCAATATAGAGTTTCGGTTTAACCGCTTTTCCGGAAGTACCGACCTGACGGTCATGAGGTATCCAACCGGCATCGGTCGCTGCCCGCGAACCGGCAATATCAGCTTTAATTGCCTTAGCCAGTTCTTCGATTATAGCAAGGTTCTTATCTTCTTTTAAGCCGCGACCGACAGAAACTAAAATGTCAGACTGGGTAATATCAACATCGCCAACTTCGGCTTCAATATATTCAACGAACTTACGGTAGGCAAGATCTTCCTTCAGGGGCGAATCAACTTTCTCTACTGCACCTGCAGATGAGGGTGCGGGAGCTTCAACTGCGCCCTCCCTGAAGGTCACCAGGTAGGTATCTGCCGGCTTGAAAGCCAGGGTGGCATTTACTTTGCCCGAGTATAGCTGGCGGGTCGCCTTAAGGGTTCCGCCGGCGAATTCCAGACCGACCGCTTCGGCTACCAGGGGCAGCTTTTTCTCAACAGCAAGGGCCGGCATAAAGTCAACACCCTGTGAGGTGTGACCGGTCATCAGCACTGATGGTTTAAGATCATCAATCAGCGCCGCTAATACTTTTTGGTATTTATCAGCATTAAAATCTGCGAAGAGCGGGTCGTCAACAACCAGAACTTTTACCCCGTAAGAAGCAACTTTTGCGGCCATATCATCCATACCGCTGCCGATCAGCAATCCAACAGCTTCGCCGCCCATATCGGCAGCCAGTTTCGGGGCAACAGCAAGCATTTCAAAAGAGATATCCCTGAGAGATCCCTGACGGTGTTCAGCCAAAACTAAAACGTTACCCATTATACCAAGCCTCCTTTAACCAGTATGGACGCCAGTTTTTCTGCTTTTTCGTCCGGCTCGCCCTCAATAAATTCCGCAGAAGAAACTACTTCGGGAATATAGAGCGTTTCCAGGACAATCTGTGAAGCATCAGTTCCGACGGATGCCGGATCAACAGCAATATCTTCAAGTTTAACCACTTTTAGCTCTTTCTTCTGTGCTTCGCGAATACCGCGAATAGGAGCATAGCGTGGTTCATTGATACCGGTCTGGATGGTTAAAACTGCAGGAAGTTCAATCTCAACCACTTCCATCAGTCCGCCTTCGAGTTCACGGTGAGCTCTCACTTTGCCATCAAGCACTTCCACCTTTTTGACCATTGAAGCATGGCTGACTCCGAGTTCTTCGGCCAAAGCTACTCCGGTTGACATGTGGCCGTCATCACTGGCCATACAGCCGGTCAACACCAGGTCAAATTCTTCGCCTTTAACAGCTCCGGCAAGCACTTTAGCCACCATTAGCGGGTCATAGCCGGCAATTCTTTCATCTTCAACACGCACGGCTTTGTCACAGCCTTTAGCCATAGCCATACGAATCATGACATCCGACTTTTTGGGCCCGATAGAGACAACGGTAATTTCACCGCCCTGTGCTTCTTTAATCAGAACTGATTCTTCAACAGCATAATTGTCGGCATCGTTAATATCGAAAGAAAAACGACTGTCATCAACTGTTATGCCATCGGGGTTTACTTTTACTTCCGCTTCGGAAGTATCGGGCACATACTTGATACAAACTACAGTTTTCATTGTTCTTTCCACCTCCTACATAAATATAAAACAGGCTTATGCTTCTACAAATTCTCCTAAAAGTTCCATAATTTCGGCTACGCGCATCTCTTCTTCAAAACCGAGACCTTTCATAGCATCTTCGAGGGTCAACACGCAGAAGGGGCAAGCCACTGCAACGATATCAGCACCGAGAGCCCTGGCATCTTTAATCCGTGTATCAGCAAGCCTTTCCTTCTTCGACAGTGATTCAACCCACATTTTCCCTCCACCACCTTCACAGCAGAGGCTGCGCTCACGGCAACGATCAAATTCAAGCAGTTCAGCACCGGGAATATTCTTTAACAGATTTCGTGGTTCGTCGTAAACATCGCCCTGTTTACCAAGGTAACAGGGATCATGAAAGACAATTTTTTTGCCCAATTCACCCTTCCAGGTTAGCTTGCCTTCTTTAAGCAGCAAATCTAATAGCTGGGTGTAGTGCAAAACCGGAGCTTTTAAATCCGGATATTGGGTTTTGTAAGTGGTAAAACAGTGTGGAGAGAGGGTAACAATCCGCTGAGCGGAGTATTCATTTAAGTATTCGGTATTGTCTTCAACAAGCATTTCGAAAAGGCCTTCTTCGCCAAGAGTGTATACTTCGCTGCCGCAGCAGCTCTCACTGTCATCCAAAAAGGCATAATCGATACCAGCTTTATTGAGAATCTTAACCATGTTCTTGGCAATCGTCTGGACCCGGGGATCATAAGCAATGGTGCAGCAGACAAAAAAGAGATTCTCGACCGGTACACCCGGTTCAGCGATTTTTACGTCAAGGCCCTCCATCCAATCGCTGCGTGCTGCCCGCGATTTTTCCCAGGGGTTTCCTTCAAGTAGAACACTTTGCAGCGCATCGCGAACAGTAGGCTCAACCTTGCCACTTTCAACAATCATTGCCCGCAAACCAAGCAAAACTTCCAGTGGTTTCAGACCTTTGGGGCAGCGGACAGCACAGGTATGGCATGCCGTGCAATCCCAGATCTCTGCCAGTTTGGCCAACTCTTCCAGTTTTTCTTCATGGTAGGCGTCATTGACAAAGCGGCGCACATTCAGGTCGGCCCGCACGGTAACCGGGCAACCACCGGTACAGCGACCACACTGGATACAACCAAGCAGATCATATTTTTCGGTGAATGTCTGGATTTCGGTACTCATTAGCATACCCCGCATCATAAAGAAATTGTTTTACAGTAAGCTTCCCGGCAATATAATTCAGTCTGCCGGATTAATAAATAAAACAACTGTTCCTTCTGATCACCTCCCTTTACAATGGTAACGAATAGTTGGACAATTGCGATAAAAGCAGGCTATATTAGAGGATTTCGACATTTCCTTTAATTTATCCTGCTTCACTTTTAAATTCTTTAATATTTTCCCTGGGAAACTATTAACCTATGGAACG
Organism: uncultured Syntrophomonadaceae bacterium; assembly: GCA_964456945.1. GTDB lineage: Bacteria > Bacillota > Dethiobacteria > DTU022 > DTU022 > CAYWDA01. The sequence goes on along the minus strand of CAYWDA010000007.1, from coordinate 30,154 downwards.
ACTATAAGGCGGATAATTTGCCCTGACAGGGTTTTACCTGATCACTATTCTGCCTGCCTGGTCAGCGCTAATTTGGCCGATCGGGTGGCCGGCAGTGCCTTTTTCGTTTAGCAGGGCAAGGTAAGGATCGACTTTTTCCGGGGACAGGGCTACCAGCAGGCCTCCCGATGTCTGGGGGTCGGCCATAATAATTAGTGCATCTTCTTTTGCCTCAGGGCTGCCCTGCCAGTCTACATGAGGCCGAATATATTCTAAGTTGCGATAGGCTCCGGCAGGAATCATGCCCATGGCCATCATCTCGGTTACTGCCGGGTAAAGTGGAACTTTTTGATAATCTATCTCGGCTGAAACAGCGCTGGTGATCAACATTTCGCGGAGGTGCCCGAGTAGACTGAAGCCGGTTACATCAGTGCAGGCAGTAACGCCAACTTCGCTCATTGTTTCTGAAGCTGCAGCGTTAAGCTGGGACATACCCCTGACTGCTTCAACTGCGTCTTTTTCAGCAATCATACCACCTTTAAGCGCAGTGGCAATTATGCCCGTACCGAGCGGCTTGGTGAGGACGAGAATATCACCTGGTTTGGCGCCGTGGCTGGTAATCAACTGATCAATTTCGACCAGGCCGGTAACGGAAAGACCGTACTTAGGTTCGGGATCTTCAATGCTGTGCCCTCCGACAACGACTGCTCCCGCTTCAATTACTTTATCGTAACCGCCGTGTAAAATAGCTTCCATCACTTCAAGCGGTTGACAGGATACCGGAAAACAGATGATATTAAGGGCAGTTAAAGGTTTCCCACCCATGGCATAAACATCACTTAGTGAGTTTGCTGCCGCTATCTGGCCGAAGGTATAAGGGTCGTCGACAATGGGCGTGAAGAAATCGACCGTCTGAACGAGGGCCTGGGTAGCAGAAATGCGATAAATGCCGGCATCGGAAAAATGCTGTTCACGATTCAGAAAATCAGGGTTGTCAAACTTGGGCAAACGGCGCAGAACCTGCGCCAGGGCCTCAGGCCCGATTTTTGCTGCTCAGCCGGCGCTGGCAGTCAATGTTGTAAGGCGAATTTCGTCGCGGCTCATTTCTTCACCTTCCTTTCACTTGCCTGCTGTTATCTTTCTTATTCAAAAAGCCTAAAGTTTGAAAGCCACGCGGTGGTCTTCAACGCGTTTAGTTAGTTTAAGCTGGTCGAAGTGTTCAAGCAGAGCCTGGACGTATTTGCGGGAACTGCCGGTGATATCGCGAAATTGAGCCAAAGTTAGCTGTTTCTCTGCGGCGAAGTGGCTGTGCAGCAGCTTTAGCGCTTCGTTGTAGGCATCGCTGTGGTAATAGAGGTCTTCGTTTAATTTAATTAGTATACCTGTGCTAACTAAAAATGTGTAGAGTTCATCTTTACGGGCGGGGTTTGAACCGGCTTTCTCGAGTGCATCGCGCACAGAGGGTGGCTGGAGCCAACCTGCCCGATATAATTCTGCCAATTTGTCGAGCTGCTGCCTGTCTTTTGCCGCCGGCTCTGGTTTAAAGCCGTGCAGGGTGACAAGATCGCCTTTCGCCATAACTTTTTCACTTTTCTGCAGGCGTTCAAGCAGGGCATCGTAGTCGCGTTGATTGAATGAACCAGGCAGAAAACTCTTCAGCTGGGCACGGGAAATGCCGGGCGAAAGCGGATATTTCTGGTGAAATTTTTCCAGTTCAGATTGCAGTTTTGCTTCAAGTTCGTGCAAAATTTTAGTAATGATATACGAACTGCCGACTTTTTCAATCATGCCCGCCTCAACAAGTTCTTCGAGGATAGCATTGATTTTTTCTTGATCGAGGCGCGTCTCTTTTGCCAGCCGAACTGCATCGGCGGCTACCAGTTCTTCAAGAGTGCGGCGGACAAAAGCGGAATCGCCTCCTGCTGTCGGATCTTGCTTCAGCTCGCTTAGACGGTCAATTACTTCATTGCGAAAGCGTCGGTGCCTTGACGGATAGGGATCTAAAACTTTTCCACCACCGATAGTGGTCATCGGGGAGTAAGAACGTATTACAAAGGGATCGCCTCGCTCAGCTACAAGGGGACGGTCAAGGCGGCACTGGGCCGGGCAGCTTTCTCCCGGTTTCAGTTCGTCGCGGTCGAGAAGCAGCAGCCTGGCTACAACCCTGGCAGTACCCAGGAAGAAGTGTACCGGATCAAGGTTTTTAATGCGCCGTGGTGCGCGAGCCAGCAGTTCTACAGAAACATCAAGCAGGTCCGTCTGCCGGTAGTAGCCGGGGGTGCTGATAACACTGCCGCGCAGCACTTCGTCCCGCTCAAGGCCGGAAAGGTTTAAAGCAACCCTGGCCCCGGCCTTTGCTTCTTTAACATCATCATCGTGCACCTGAACGTTGCGCACCCTCGCTTCAAGACCAGGGGGCACTATGGCCACAGTTTCACCAACGTGCACCGAGCCCTGAATCAGGGTGCCGGTAATCACAGTACCGAAGCCAGAAATAACAAAAGACCGGTCAACAGGAAGACGCAGCGGGCCCGATGAACTGCGTGAAACAAGAACAGCAGTCATATCATCAATCAGAGTTTTAAGTTCGTCAATGCCTTCGCCTTTTATTGCCGAAACAGCAATAATCGGAGCATTTTCGAGAAATGAACCGGTCAGTTCTTCGCGGATCTCTTCCTGGACCATTTCACGCCACTCTTCTTCTACCAGGTCAATCTTGGTGATTACTACCAGGCCATTTTGTACGCCCAGGATCTGCAAAATATCGAGATGTTCACGGGTCTGGGGCATAACTCCTTCGACTGCGTCGACAACAAGCATAACCAGATCCATTCCGGCAGCGCCGGCGAGCATATTATGGATGAAGCGTTCGTGACCGGGCACGTCGACAACACCGGCTAATCTGCCACTGGGCAACCTGAAGGGAGCGAAGCCGAGATCAATTGAAATGCCCCGTTCTTTCTCTTCCTGCAGGCGATCAGTATCAACGCCGGTAAGCGCTTTGATCAGCACTGTTTTGCCGTGATCGACATGGCCGGCTGTGCCTATAATTAGTTGTTCCAACCTGACAGCTCCTCTATGCAAACTATAACCTGCTAACCCTTGTAAGCTGTTCTTATAGCTTCAATCAGGGAGTCTTCCTGTTCTACAAAGATGGTGCGCGGGTCAAAGAGCAGGGTATCCTGCTGGAGGCGGAGGATTACCGGTGGGTCTCCGGCACGTAGTTTTTCAACCAGCGCTTCAGGGCTGCCTTCCTGCAGCTTGATGCCAACCAGAAAAGTAGGCAGTTCGGCTGTGGGCAGTGCGCCACCGCCAACCTTTGAGATGCCTTGCATAATTGAAATTGCGTCTGCGCCAAATGTTTCTTCGAAGCGGTTAGCAATATTCTGCGCGCGCTTTCGAAGGGCTTCATTGTCGACGGTAAGCATGCGCCACACGGGTATTTCGCTGATTGCTCTTTCTTCATCAAGGTAGAGACGAAGAGTCGCTTCAAGGGCGGAGATAGTGAATTTGTCGACACGCAGCGCCCTGGCCAGTTGGTTGGTTCGAATTCTGGCAACCAGTTCTTTGCGCCCGACGATAATTCCGGCCTGGGGTCCGCCGAGCATTTTATCACCGCTGAACGTTACCAGATCAACTCCGGCAGCGATGCTGTCCTGCACGCGAGGCTCAGCGGGAAGACCATATTTTTCAAGATCGAGTAAAACTCCACTGCCAAGGTCTTCGATCACCAGCAGGTTATGTTTATGAGCAAGAGCTGCAAGGTCGGCCACATTGACTTCAGCGGTAAAGCCTACCATATGATAGTTGCTGCTATGAACCTTGAGAAAAGCGGCACTGTTTTCAGTGAGCGCATTTTCGTAGTCACGCAAATATGTTTTATTGGTCGTTCCCACTTCAACCAGGTGAGCGCCGCTGGCCGCCATAATTTCGGGAATGCGGAATGAACCACCGATTTCTACAAGCTGGCCGCGTGAAACAACTACTTCACGGCCGTCCGTCAGTGCCTTCAACGCTAAAAAGACAGCCGCTGCGTTGTTATTCAGGGTAATGGCTGCTTCAGCGCCGCTTAGTTCACAGAGCAGCGCTTCTAAGTGCTCCTGGCGTGATCCGCGTTTTCCGTCATCGAGCGAAAGCTCAAGATTGTTGTAGTTTGCAGCAACTGCTGATAGTGCTTCAACGGCAGATCCGGCCAGAGGGGCACGCCCTAAATTGGTGTGAATCACGATTCCCGTAGCGTTAATCAGCGGTTTAAGACTTGACCCGGCCCGTTTTTCGGCAAGCGAGGCCGCCTCCATAGCCATTGATAGCGGGGAAAGGTTTAGCTGATCAAGTTTTAGGGGATCTGATTTATGTTCATTAATACTACTGCGGTAAAGGTTGATCGTTTCCTGAACCGCCTGCAGAATTACCCGGCGAGGCAGGCGGGTCGCCAAATCATCCAGCAACGGTTCACGCAGCAGGCGGTCAACCGCCGGTAATTCCCTGAGTAATGCCTGAAAATCAGTCACAATATTGACCTCACCTTTCTTTAGTATTATAACAAGTTAAAAAGGCGCTTGGCAACTTAATCGGTTTCTTCAGCAGCAGGGCCATATATTTATCATGAATTAAGAAATGCTAACAAATTATGCTTTACTCTTTAAGGGTAAAGCCAAGGGAGAGGTCGAGCGGTGCAGTCTGCAGGTAACTTCCAGCACAGAAGCCAAGCAACGAAAAACGTTTGAAATCAATCTTGCCAGCTTCGTCTAAAATCTCTTCCGCCAAGTATGTCGAGATTACCTGGCCGATAAAAACAGTATGGCTGCCCAATTTGAGAGTATCTTTTACTATACATTCCATGCTGATCGGACACTCTTCAATCATCGGCGCTCTTTTAAGCAGGCCTTTTACAGGGGTGAGATTGAAGCGAACAAACTTATCAATATCAGCTCCGCTTAAGGTGCCGCATAGGTCTGCTATTTTAACCTGATCTGCGGAGGGTATGTTTACGGTAAACTCACCATTTTCTTTTATGATGCCATAGGAGTGGCGATTGGCGCGTATAGCGGCAGAGATCATCGGCGGTGAAGAGTTGACTACTCCAACCCAGGCCAGGGTTATTATGTTTTGCTCATTGTCACGGCCACAGGCGATCAGGGCTGATGGCACCGGGCCCAAAAGGATTTGCAGTGACTGCTTTAGCTTGGTCATTTTAAGTTCCCCCTGTCTTAATTATAGTATCATTATACTATTGAACCATAGCTGATAAACCACTTACCCGACTTCACCATAAGTATTCCGTTAAAAAACTCCCTTTCTTGCTAATTAAAGCTTTCTGCAATTATCGCGCACCAGTTTTAAAATATTGATCATAGATCAATTACTGACTGCTCTGTGGCTAATTGAACGTCCGGGTAGTGTTTGGCTGCCGCGGATATAGAAAGGTCCGGGTTACGTTCGGGATGGTGGTGGGTTAGCATTAATCTTTTTACCTTGGCCGCGGCGGCAATTTGAGCAGCCTGGGCTGCGCTTAGATGGTTAGGCAAACCAGCGTTAAGATCGGCTTCGCTATAATTGGCCTCGCAAAGAAAGAGATCTGCACCAGCGGCCAGATTTTCAAGACCCCGGTAGTATTCTGTATCTCCGGAATAAACCAGGGTGGCAGATGGCGATTCGATACGCATAGAGAGTGATGGCACGGCATGGATGCCCGCCCTGAAACTGATCCTGAAAGGGCCAATGATGAGCTTTTCACTGTTAGCTATACTCTTAACATTGTAGGCATTTTTGTAGGGCAGACGTTCAAACTCGGAAATAGGCTCGGCAGGGGTGTAAAGTGGCAGTGGTTCAGTGCGTAAGCCCCGGATGTAAGCCATCTCTAAACCGTAGCGCATGATCATAATATCCGAAAAATGGTCAGCGTGCAGGTGGGAAAGCAGCACGGCATCAAGCTGCCAAAATGGTAAGTAGCTCTGCAGTCGGCTAAGCACACCATTACCGCAATCCAGAAGGATGCTGCAGCCTTTCTCTTGCAGCAGGTAACCGGAACAGGCTCCTCCAGCCGGCGGATAGGGACCATAGCAGCCCAGAATGGATAATTGCATTTATTTCACCTCCGAGGTTGCTGGCGTTATTTACTGTCGTTCAGTTTGATGGAGAACTCTAATACGTCCCCTGCAGATATTTTGTGATTTAGGGCCTCTTTAATTTCACCCTTTGAACTAAAGTAGAGAATCTGCCAACCGCTGGCGCAGATTTCAAAAAGCATGCTTAAAAGAGCTTGTAAGCGCACCGGATCGGCCTTGATAAAGGGATCGTCAAGGATGAAAAAACCCTTTTCTCCTTCAAGCAGTTTCTCACCGAGAGCCAGCCTGATTGCAAAATAGAGCTGGTCGTAGGCACCACCGGAAAGACTGGCAGCATTTAGTGCTGTGCCGTCAGCGCGGACAGTTTTTATCGGGTTATCCCTGCTGTCGAAGCAAACCTCTTTGTAGCGCCCGTTTGTAATGATGCTAAAATACTTGCTGACCAGGCTGTTTTGCCCGAAGAGAGCGGATACTTTCTGCTCTTCCGCTTCCTCCATTTCGCTAAAAATCTCGAGGGAAAGCAGGGCGGCTTTTCTTTCTGTCTCAAGGCAATCAAGCCAATCTTGCAAGCGTTTACCAATCATTTCCAGGTCAAGTGTGGTCTGACAGGGCAGATGACCTTCCTTGTCAAGATGAAGCAGTTCATTGACCTCTTTTTCTATGTTGCGCAGTTCTTCAGAGCTATCCTTCATCTTTTCCTGCATTATCTTGATCGCCGTTTCAAACTTTTGGCGGTTCTCATTAAGTTTATTCAGGATAGATTGGTCAAATTTTACACCCGGTGCAGCCGGAGCGTAGGAGGCCAATTCTTCGACCTGTTCTGCAAAGAGATCAATCTGTCTTTCAAGTGAGAGTAGATTGCCTTTCTGCTCAAAATGGCTCTCCAGTATACTTACCTGCCTGTCTACGTCGTTTTCAAGTTGATCTTTTCTTTTAAGAAGCGCTGCGAAATCAGCGAGTGCATCAAGCTGCAGCGTAAGCTTAATTTCGTTAATCTGCTCTTTAACGGCTGCAATGCGCTGTAGTTTATCTCTAAGCTCAGCGTTTAGGCGATCAACTTCTTTCTGCTGCCATTCGACTTCTTTTTCAGCTTCACTTAACATCTCGCTTTGAAGCTCTGCTTCAACATTTAATTGCCCCAGGGCGGCGCGGAGCTTAACTATGTCACCACCGGGAAGGCCCAACATATCTGCCTCCCTGAAAGTCTTTGCCCTGATTATGGCCAACCGACTTTGCCTGGCTAGTAGATTATAACGAAACCAGCCCGCCAGCAGTGTCAGAAGCGCTGAGACTGAGAGAAAAATAAATAGCCACCAGGACGGGCGCAAAATAGCGCTGACCAGCGAAATCAATAAAATGAGTCCGACCAGAACAATACCCCTGTTGTAATATGGGTTATTAATAAAGACCTCACTTTTCAGGGCAAGGGCCTCCTCTGGATCATGAGCATCCAGCAGCGGTTCAATTTTTTCCCGGGCAGTTTTTAACCTGTTATCAGCTAATTTATAAGCAATTTCCTGCTCTTTTTTAGCGTTACGCACCACAGTCAGCGCTGCCTGCTTTTCAATGTTTTCCCTTTTTAGCTGACTGTGATCATCCTCAAAATGTTCAAGGCTTAATTCAGCGCGCTGCCAGGCTTCATAGTCAGCCCGCTTATAGGTTTTAAGTCCGTCAAGAAAGGCAAGCGCTTCTTGCAGCTTTATTAAGACCTCGCGGCCTTTGCAATAACGATCGCGGTTGGCCGCAGCCCTTAAATCGCTTAGTTTATTTACCGTTTCACTTTGCTCTGCCTCAAGGCTAGCCAGTTCTTCTTCAAAGTTGCTGAAACCTTCTTCCAGCAGGCGAGCCGAAAGCGGATCAATCTTAGCAAGCAGGGCCTGTACTTTTCTGATGCGATCCTTTAACTTATGGGGCGCTGTATTCTGATATTCACCGCTCGCTGTAATACGTCCCAGGTCACAGAGGCTGTCTTTAATATTAGCGATCTCGTCGCTGCGCATACCGGTCAGACGGCCGGTAATTCCGCGGTAAAAATCGCCTTCATCGTTAATGGTCAGATCGCTGTCGCGAATAATGAAGATATTACTGAATTCAGCGATACTATAACCAAAAAGCTCGTTAATATTACCCTCTGCGGGAAGAACAGTTTCTTTGTTGCTATTTTCCCCAATTACCAGGTAACCTTCCGGGTTTTCTTCCACCCTTTTGATTTCGCCAAAATAGCGGGCTGCGCTTTTTCCAAAAAGTATTTTCAGGATGGCATCTATAGTCAGCGTTTTCCCTTCTTCGTTCGGCCCGTAAAAGAGGTTAAACGCTCCCAATACCCGCTTGCCGGAATCCGGCAGTGGGCCATAGCGCCTGATTGCGAATTCTTTCAGGAACATGCTTTCACCACCCTGAAAGCGCGAATGGCCATCTCAGTGACCTGCTCCATCTGCTCAGGAGAACAGTCCTTTTCAGCCAGCCTTGTTTTAAACTGCCTGAAGAGATCGTCTTCCAGAACATGCTGTACATCATAAAAGTTTTCCACCGGTTCACCAGTCAGACGGTCTTGCGCTTTTTCACGCAGTGCGGAAGCGAGTTCACTCTCATGCATACCGAGCGCTGAACCGTTAAAAAGGCCCTGCACGGTAAGGAGTACTTTTGCCTTTGAATGAATACCCTGCAGACGCTGCTCAAGAAGCAATAACGGATCGGCTGCACTGAACGGATCAAGATCTAAGGTTATTGCTTCATAATGGTAGCTATCCAGGGGTATTTCAACCGGCGCACTATCAAGGTCAAGCAAATTTATTACACGCCTGCCTGTCTCGCGCCTGGTTACAGCCACCGGTGATCCAGGATAAATGAAAAGACCGCCACCTGGCAGCTGCCATTCGGAATACCGGGAGTGAAAATGCCCTGCTAAAACATATTGCAGGGGCATCTGCTCAAAATATGACAATCTGGCGGGCATATAGCGCTGATCACCTTCATCGCCAAGTTCCTGCCGGGAAAAATAGGCATCAAGCAATTCACCGTGATAGAGCAGGATATTGTACTCATTCGGGTTCATAAGCGCTCCCATGCTGCGCAGGCACCCAACGAGATCTTCCCCGCTAATTTTTTCGTAGGGCAAGCCCCATATAGTCAGATCACCGAACCGCACAGGCTCTGAACAACTGCTGATTACTGTTACATTATCACCAAAATAAAGACCACTGCGATACGCTTTATGATCGTGGTTGCCTGGTAATACAATCGTTTGAAAACCGGCCCCGGCAAGAACTGCACGCAGCCTGGGGCGCAGTTTATCAGCTTCAACATTATGGTCAAACAGGTCACCGGCAATAAGCAGGGCTGAAACTTGATGCATGCGGGCAAGAGCTACTATTTGTGCCAAGGCTTCCCAACGCTCAGGGGCTTTTTCGGTTAAATGCAAATCTGCTGTATGCAGTATTTTCAAGAGATTTCCGCTCTCCTTTACCAGAAAATTAGAGGCCTTTTGGGCCGGGGTGTCTAGCTTGGTGAGAATATCAAATGAGGGTTAATGCAAATAATTGATGCTGATCAGGTTCAGATTAGCGGTGATTTCGGCATTGTAGAATTGGCCATTGACCTTTACCCCCTGTTTTCCTTCAGGCAAAGAGAGGTATACTGTCGTTTCGGCCGAGGAGTCCGGGTGTAAGCTCAGTGTTACGTGATCACCATCCACCTCCAGCAGGTTGATCTGGGAGCCGGGGAAGATATGCCCGGAAGCGCCGATCAGGTAAAGGGAGCCAGATAGAGGCTCTATGCGGTAAAAGCAGACGCTCTGGTACGGTTCAAGGGTGAGTGTTTCCCCTGGCTGTAAAATGAAGTGGTCAGGGCTATAAAACTGCCCGCCGGGAAGTCTGACAGTACGCGCAGAAGAGGACAGGTTAGCATAGGCGAGATAGCTTTTTCCGGCAGTGATAAATTCAAAATGATAGAGGTTGTTGTAGCTATCCAGGCCGGTTATTTCAACTTCCCGCTGTGGAAAGGAGCTGCGCAGAAGCTGCAGCTGGTTTGCTGTAAGCCCGGGCAGATGATCAGAAAAGAATAGAAGGCCTCCCAGCAGGTTGTTAAGGAAAAAAAGGGTCAGGCGCTGGTTCGCGTTAAGCCGGTTTTGATTAATACCGGGCACCCCGTCACGCAAAATGAAAACATCAGGATCATTGCGGAATGCGGCGCGGTCAAGATGTCGGCGGCCGATGGTGCAGGCAAGAGAATTTTCAGTGGAAACTCGCTCGGGATAACTAAACAGTTTAAGATAATCTTCCCAGTAGGGTCCGACATCGCTGCCGATTCTACAATAGTCTACCCGGCCGAAAACCGGACCAAGCGGGACGCCACAGCCCAGGACTATGCTGCCACGGGTTTCCTGATCAATGAAGTCGACTACTTCACTCATGATCTGACCCCTTGACTTTCCGTAATGCGAAACGAGAGCTGCAGCGTAAAGAAAGTCAAGTTTGAGCATACGGTAACCCCACTCACCCTGCACTTTTTTAAAAACCTGGCTCAGGTAATCCTTTACTCCGGGGGCATAAAAATCAAGGGCATAAAAATAACCTTCCCAACCGGGATTAAAACCGGCTTTGACCGGCTTTCCTTTCCGGTCGCGAAGCAGCCACTCAGGTTTTTCACGGTAAACAGCAGATGATGGCACACAGATTAGCGGAGCCAGCCACAACCCAGGCCGGTAATGGCATGACTTAATCTCTTCGCAGATGGATTTCATGCCCGCTGGAAATTTTTCGTTGCTTTCAAGCCAGTCACCAATCGATTTCTGCCAACCATCATCAATTTGAAAATAGTCAAAGGGCAGCTTTGATTGAGAAAGGGCAGCCAGGTTTTCCCGCACAATTGTTTCAGATACAGTTGTGTAATAATTATACCAGCTGCACCATCCCGAGGCTTTTGGGGCCGGATTCCTGGTGTGGCCTGATAAACTCATAAATTCTTCAAAAAGCTGATCGGGGTAGCCCCAACCGATATAGAGATTCAGAAGCTGGTACCCGGAAGAAACGGCTGCTCCACGGCAATCTTTGCGAATGATCAGGCGGTCACGGTCATAGTCATATTCAAACAATGTATAGCCGCTTTTTTCATCGAGAGAACCGATAAACAGGGTTTTGTCATCCGGGTTACGAAAGTAGGTGTAATTCCAGGAATGAAGCCTGCCCCGCCTGCCGCTAGAGCGATAGAAGTTTGTATCACCACAGGGCGCCAGCAGGGGACGCACAGGCTTAAAGAGGGGAATAATACGATCGGCAGCCCCCATCTCTTCGCTGCGGCTCCATGATTGAAAGCCGTTAACCATCATTTTACACTCAGCGGATAAAGCCGGATGCATTTGGAGTTTAAAGTCAAGCAACTTAAGCGGTTCGGAATCATTTTGAAGATCAAGGATCAGGGTCGCTACCGAACCATGGCGACAGCGTCGTGTATTATCGATCTGCAGAGACACCCCACCAACAGGCGGCCCCGGTATACGAAGATTAACTCTGCGGTCGCCGTTCAGATAGACAAGCAGCAACTTTTCATAATAAACCGGGCTTTTTTTATCCTCTTCTACCGCGCCAGGGTTTACCAACCTCAGAAAATTATTTTGGATTCTTTTTAAAAAGACGATCACCCCATTGCGAAGCGGCCAGTAAGACCAGGCCGAAGGCAGTCATGCCGTAAGCCGACTGGCTAAAGCGATCAAGGGCGCTTTGAATATATAGATCTGTTGCCGGACCGGTAAAAAGGAAAAGATGGTCTTTTGATACAGCAAGCATAACCACCAGGAAAATTGTGATTACCAGGCAAAGCATACCCGGGGCAATGAAGCCGCTGAAACTATGATCTATAAAGTAGAGAAAGATGAGCATAAAACCAAAAGTTGCCAGACAGAGCCAGAAAACACCATGAAAGATCATCGGCTGAAGATCGGCATAAAAGATGACCATTTCACGCTGCAGCCCTGTAGCTTCAGTGACTATAATGCGCACAGTATCCTCTGCTTTCACCCCGAATAATGAGGTAACCAGAAAGGTCATTAAAATCGTCATAGAAAAGAGAAAGCCGATAATGATTTTTGCTGCCACCCGAATACTATGCAATGGGTATCCCTCCATAAATGAAATTTTTAGAATTGAGCATATTAATTCGACTATCGCAACCGATTATCCTTCTTTCTAACAACTTTATATTAAAGATTAAGCCCAGCCAGCAAGTTGTGAGCCAGGGCAGATGATTGTCTGGGACCGATCAGGGCCGACCGATACCAACTCTACCTTAACTCCAACAGCCTCTTCGATAGCATTTAAGAAATGCCGTGCTGCCGCCGGAAGGTCTTCCAACCTGCGAACTTTTGAGAGGTCTTCGTCCCAACCCGGAAACGATTCGTAGACCGGCTTGCAGGCCTCGAGTTCTTCGATGCTCGCCGGAAAATTAGCGGTCTCATTTCCATGGCACATGTAAGAAACAGCCAGGTTAATCACTTCCATGCCACTGAGTACATCAAGTTTGGTAACCGCCAGGCCGGTCAAACCATTAATGCGAGCAGCGTAGCGAGCAATTACAGCATCAAACCAGCCACAGCGGCGGGGCCGTCCGGTCGTGGTGCCAAATTCATTGCCTCGCTGCCTTAAAAGTTCACCCGCGCCCGACAGATCTTCTGAGGGAAACGGACCTTCACCGACTCGCGTCGTATAAGCTTTGATTACACCCAGAACATGCTGCAATTTAAGCGGCCCAACCCCGGTACCTGACGCAGCAGCTGCCGCCACTGTGGATGAAGAGGTGACAAAAGGGTATGTGCCATGGTCGATATCGAGCAGCGCCCCCTGGGCTCCCTCAAATAGGATTTTACTACCAGCAGAGATTTGATCATCAAGCAGTAAGGCTACATCAGTAATCAGTGGCCCAAGTTTTCTAATAGCAGGCTGGTAAAGTTCAGCCAGTTCTTCAAGTTCATAACCGGGGTGGCCGTAAATTTCTCTTAAAAAACGATTCTGCAGGGGCAGCGTTTCCGCCAGTCTTTCAATAAAACGTTCACTGCTGATCAGGTCGTAGGCACGCATACCGCGGCGCAGGGCTTTGTCGGCATAAGCCGGCCCAATACCACGCCCCGTGGTTCCGATTTTCTTTGCACCAAGTAACTCTTCGTTAGCTTCATCAATTACCCTGTGATAGGCCATTATCAGATGCGCCTTACCGCTGATGCGTAATCCTGCCGTATCAATTCCGCGTTTCTCAAGCTCTGTCAATTCTTTGATCAGCACCAGCGGATTAACTACCATTCCATTACCGAGCAGGCATAGGGTTCCGGGATTAAGAATACCTGAAGGCACATGGTGCAGTTTGAAAACATTTGCCCCGTAGACTACGGTATGACCAGCATTATCACCGCCTTGAAAGCGGGCTACAACGTCAGCTTCAGCAGCAAGGTGATCAATCACCTTACCCTTTCCTTCATCGCCCCACTGGGCTCCAACCACAACCAGACTTCGCGCTTTATTCATCAAATACACCGCCTGTCTTTAAGCCAATTTTTCTATAATCAGCAAGTTTAACTCCTGCGGATCAGCTCTTCCACCGGTATAAGACATTATTTTACCGACAAGAAACTTGAGGGCTTTTTCCTTACCCTGACGATAATTTTCAACCGCATCAGGGTTTTCGGCGATAGCCTTTTCAACCAGGGGCAGCAGTTGTTGGCGACCGGAAATACGACCCAGTCCCTTTTCCTGCAGCATTTCACGCGGGCTTTTACCGACCCTGACCAGTTCAGCAAGCAGTTCTTTGGCTACCGGCCGGTTTACTTCGCCCTTATCGAGAAGTGTCAGCAGTTCAACTAAAAGCCCTGGTTCCACCTGTTCTGCCGATTTTCCGCTTTCGCGAAGCTGGAAAAGCAGGTCACCCTGCACCCATTTAGCTAAATTACTGTAGTTGCCATATTCCCGCGCTGCAGCTTCAAAGAAGTCTCCGCTAGCACGATTTTCAGTTAGCAGAAGAGCATCCTTGCTTTCCAGACCATATTCTTTAACCATTCGCCTACGACGCTGCAGAGGCATTTCAGGCAGGGAAGCGGCAATTTCAGTGATAAATGCTTTATCGAGGATCAAGGGAAGTAAATCCGGCTCAGGGAAGTAACGATAATCGGAAGACCCTTCTTTACCGCGCAGAGGCACGGTTTCCTTCTTCTCTTCATCCCAGTGGCAGGTCTCCTGGATTATCTTTCCACCAGATGAGAGTACTGCTTCCTGCCTTTTACTTTCAAAGTTTAGAGCCAGTTCTACAGCCCGGAACGAATTCATGTTTTTAACTTCTGCTTTGGTGCCCAATGCGGTTGACCCTAAGGGGCGAAGGGAGATATTGGCATCACAGCGCAGCGAACCTTCTTCCATCTTACAATCCGATGCTCCGGAATAGAGCAGCAGGGAGCGTAGATCTTCAAGGAACAAACGCGCCTCACGGCCGGAACGGATAGCAGGCCTGGTAACTATTTCAAGCAGGGGAATACCGGCCCGGTTATAATCAACCAGTGAATAATCAGATTCGAAGATCGAATCACCGGAATGGATCAGCTTACCGGCTTCTTCTTCAAGGTGAACTCTTTCCAGTTCTATTTTCCGGTTCTCACCGTCAACTTCCACCTCGAGATAGCCGCCCTGTGCCAACGGTTGATCATACTGTGAGATTTGGTACGCCTTGGGCAGATCGGGGTAGAAATAGTTTTTGCGATCGAATCGGCTTTTGCCCTGAACGTTGCTATTCAGGGACAGAGCGGCTGCCACGGCCAGTTCTATCGCCCGGCGGTTAAAGACGGGCAGCGTTCCGGGCAGACCAAGGCAAACAGGGCAGCAGTTTACATTCGGCGCTCTGCCAAACGAGGTGCTGCACCCGCAAAATAGCTTAGATTTAGTCTGTAACTCTAAATGAATTTCCAGTCCGATCACAACTTCATATTGCATCTTTAGACCAGGCCTCCTTTGGAAAGTTCTATCAGGGGCCGTCGCGGCAGAGGTTCCCGCCTCTGTTCGAGGAAATTAGTTGTGCTAAAAAGTAACCCTTCACGGAACGGAGATGCCGTCAACTGAACGCCAAGTGGCAGCCCATTGGAATGCAGCCCACAGGGAAGAGAAATCGATGGAAGCCCGGCCAGCGCATCAGTGATATTACAGATGTCTGACAGGTACATCTGCAAAGGGTCATCGGTCTTTTCTCCGATCTTAAAGGCAGCGGTCGGCGTAGTTGCTCCGATCAACAGATCAAAGTTTTCAAAGGCCTCTTCGTAATCACGGCGGATAAGTGTACGTATCTTCATGGCCTGAAGGTAATAAGCATCATAGTAACCAGCGCTTAAAGCATAGGTTCCAATCATAATTCTGCGTTTGACTTCAGCGCCAAAGCCTTCACCCCGGGTTTTGCTAAACATCTCTTCGATATTGTCGCCACCGGCATTGTGCCCATAACGCACACCATCATAACGGCCCAGGTTTGAGCTCGCCTCAGACGGAGCAATCAGGTAATAGGCGGCCAGTCCATAGTCAGAGCGCGGCAGCGTAACCTCACCTACCTCTGCGCCATTTTCTTTCAACAAGGCTACCATTTTTAAAACAGCAGCATTAATTTCAGGATCAAAGGCATCTTTATAGCCCTGGCTAATCACCCCTACCCGCAGTTTACGTATATCATTTTCGAAACCGGCAGTGTAATCAGGAACGTCTTCGGAAAGCGAAGTTGAATCAAGGGGGTCATAACCGGCGATAACCGAAAGCAGCATCGCGCCGTCACGAGCGGTCAGTGCAAAGGGTCCAATCTGATCGAGCGAGGAGGCAAAAGCGATCAGACCATAGCGCGATACACGGCCGTAAGTCGGGCGCAGGCCAATCAGGCCGCAAAATGATGCGGGCTGGCGAATGGAGCCACCTGTATCGGAGCCGAGGGCCAGGGGAGCCATCCCTGCCGCCACAGCAACAGCAGACCCACCACTGGAACCGCCGGGGACCCTGCTCGGGTCCCATGGGTTTCGGGTTGTAAAAAAAGCCGAGTTTTCAGTAGATGAGCCCATAGCGAACTCATCCATATTAGTTTTTCCAAGCAGTGGCATACCAATTTGTTTTAACCTCAGCACAACAGTAGCATCGTAGGGAGGAATAAAATTTTCAAGGATTCGTGAAGCACAGGTTGTGCGCAACCCATCGGTGCACATATTATCCTTAACCGCAACCGGTATACCGGCCAGAGGGTGCAGTTCTGTGCCTTGCATTCTTTTTTTGTCTACGGTGTGCGCTGTCTCAAGAGCCAGATCCGGTGTGTGGCTGATAAAAGCTTTAAGGAACGGGTCAACCGATTCGATTCGCCCGATAAAACTTTCAGCAACTTCAACTGCCCCGACCTCTTTACTCTGCAGCAGGACGCTTAATTCAGCTGCGCTAAGTTCATATAGATTCATTTTTTCCCCCTGTTTCTGGCAGGTTTATTAACCCGGTAAGTTGATCGGGCTTTAAAGATCAGCCTGCCCGTCAGAAGTAATGCTCGGAACGCGGAAATAGTCTTCCTTACGCCGGGGAGCATTTTGCAGAGCCTTTTCCCTGGCGAGAGAAGGCCTGGTCAGATCGTCACGCAAAACAGCAGGCATTGAAATAATATGCGACGTCGGTTCGACACTTTTGGTATTTAGCTCCTGCACACTGCGGGCGATATCAAGAATGCTGCTCAATTGCCCGGCCATCTTCACTTTTTCTTCCGGGCTGAGCGTAAGGCGAGCCAGGCGGGCCACATAATCTACTTCTCTGCTAAAATCAATTGCCATTTTAAACCTCCCTGTCCTACCACTAGGCGCAAAAAGAATAAACCGGCTTCCTCAGCCGGTCTTAAGTGTTTGAAGGTACCTGTAAAAAAACAGCAGGTTTATTTTTCAGACCTGTTCTTAAACACAGTGTCTCCGTTCTGATTTTTTCTGCCACTATAAGCTTCACAGGACAATTTTAATCTATACTGATGATCGAGTCAAGACTGACCGGCAATTAAAAAGCAACAGATGGGTTAAAGAGTAACAGAACCCCCAGGCAGGAGATATAAAAGGAAAAAAGAAATAGGAAAAGGTGCCGGGCTGCTGCTTCGCTTAGAGACTGTCAGCGAAACAGCCAACAAAGAAAATAATTGCATTAAAACAAATCAGATAAACGGGATGACGATTAAGGTGAATGTATTCAAAAAAGGTTACGGTAGAAAATTTTTCGACCT
This sequence comes from uncultured Syntrophomonadaceae bacterium, assembly GCA_964456945.1. Lineage (GTDB taxonomy): Bacteria > Bacillota > Dethiobacteria > DTU022 > DTU022 > CAYWDA01. The sequence goes on along the minus strand of CAYWDA010000007.1, from coordinate 12,866 downwards.
CGCTGTGATCGGGGCAGGACCGGCTGGGGCTTTAGCAGCTGCTCTGGCTGCTGATGCCGGTTTTTCAACAGTGATCGTTGAGCAAAAAACGCTGCCCCGCCAAAAAATCTGCGGGGGCTTTATTTCGGAGCGAGCCCTAACTTTTCTGCCGTCAGATTTTGAACTGAAGAGCCTGGAAGCTGAGGTGATTAACAAAATCGCCATTATTAAGGGTAAAACCGCCTACCGTTACAACAGCAAGTGTCGGCTAGGAGTAGTTATTAAACGGAAAGATTTTGACGGTTGCCTGACCCGTTATGCCTGCGAGAAAGGGTCAGAGTTAATAGAAAATTGGCCGGTAGCAAGAGTAGTAAAAACAGGTGTCGGAAAGACCGGTGACTATCTTTATTCGCTGGAAGATGCGGGCAATTATAGAAACCATCTTTTATCACGTTTTGTAATCGCCGCAGATGGTGCAGCCGGACGCTGTTCTCTGCCTGATGAACTAAGAAGTAAGCATACGCTGCTCCGTGGATGGGGGTTGACACGGTTTGTTCAATGCGAGGCGGAGGTGGCCGAGCCGGGAACCTTAAAATTTTATCCCCTGCCCCTCCTGGGAGGGATGGGCTGGGCTTTTAGCGGACCGGATTGCTGGGTCAACCAGGGAGTCGGTGGGCTGGCAGGGCGCCGGCGGTTACTTCGAGCCTATCATAAACTTTTTCACGCCGCAGCTGTAAACCAAAACCCTTTATACTGGCCGCTGCCCTTTCTTGGTCCTTTAAGTAAGGCGGCTTCAGGAAACTTAATGCTGGTCGGGGATGCCGCCGGGTTAATTGAGCCATTTTCCGGCGAAGGCATCTACAACTCTTTTAAAAGCGCCATCATAGCTATTGAGGCATTGATTGCAGCCCGTGAAAAACAAACAGATGTCGCTGCAATCTACCAGAGTTTATATAATAGCCATTTTCGCAGTAATTTCGCCGTATCCCTGGCCGGTGCCTTTATGATGCACGCTCGTTCAATTGCCCTTCCTGCCTCGCTGCCTCCATTAATGGCTGAGCTGATGGCAAATAAGCTCTGGTTTAATCGATGACAAGATCGCCTAAAAAATCGTGAACTGATGAAAGGCGCCCTTCGCTGAAATAGAAGCGAGGCACTCTCTTGTCAACAGCACAAAGCAGTTCATAATGGGTCATCCCGATCAAACCAGCCACTTCTTCTACCATGATTTTTTCTGCGCCCTGGTGCCCGTAAAGCACGACCTCGTCACCGCGACGCACACCGGGTATTTTGCTGACATCGACCATAAAATGATCCATGCATATACTCCCGACCACCGGCACTCTCTGTCCACGAATCAATACCTTGCCTTTATTCGACAAAAGTCGGCTGTAACCGTCGGCATAACCAACCGGAATTGTGGCTATTAAGGCTTCATTTTCAGTGCGATAAGTACAGCCATAGCTGATAGAACTTCCCGGAGGGACTACTTTAACCATCACAATTTTGCTTTTGAAAGTTAGCAGCGGCAGTAGTTCCAGCCCGGACTTTTTCAGTTCAGGGGAAGGGTAACAGCCATAGAGGGCAATGCCAAGACGAATCATGTTGTAGCGGGCAACGGGGGTTTTAATCGCTGCGGCACTATTGGCAGCGTGAATTGTTGGAAAGCTGATTCCCTTCTCGCGACAGCGATCAACTATTCTATTAAATAAGAGCAGCTGCCCATCTGTATAGGAGTGATCTTCTGCTTCAGCTGAGGCAAAATGTGTCAGCAACCCTTCGATACGCAGACCGGGCAGGCGAATAATACGGGAAACAACTTCAAGCGCTTCTTCAGGCAGTAACCCGACACGTCCCATTCCGGTATCAACCTTAAGGTGCAACGGCAGGCTGACTCCACGCTCCACAGCCATTTTAGAAAGCTCTATAGCTGTATCAAGGCTAAAGACTGTAGGGGTAAGACTATACTCAACAAGGCTTGTAAACTGGGCAGGGTCGGTATAGCCGAGTAAAAAGATTGGGGCATCAATGCCAGCCCTGCGAAGATCTATGGCTTCTTCAACAAAAGCGACTGCCAGGCTCGAAGCCCCCGATTTCAGGGCTGTTCTGGCAATAGCAACCGCTCCGTGACCATAACCGTCTGCTTTTACGACAGCCATGATTCCGGTCATTGGACCAATTAACTGTCTTATCTGCCTGATATTATTAGTCAGGTTATCTAAATTAATCTCCGTCCAGGCCGGCCGAACGGAAAAATATGACTGCACCAAAAATCACGCCTTCTTTCAACAAGCTGCTCTACTAAAACAGAAACTAGCCCAGCAGGCGAATCATGCTCGGCTCCGGTTTAACCGCAGGAATTTGCATTACCCTTGAAAAAGCCTTTTGAAAAGCGTCTTCCTTTACATCATGAGTCACCAGGACTATTTCTGCCATTGTACCAACACGGCGCTTCTGAATAACCATGTCAAGGCTAACCTGTTCTTCACCAAAAGCATTACCCAGAGAAGCAAAAACCCCGGGCCGGTCATCGGCCAGAATACGCAGGTAAAAACGTGAGGTTAGCTCTGTAATCGGCACAGGAACAGACTGCATCGCAATTTTTTCGATTACACCACCATTGGTTTGATGGCAAATAGAACGAGCTGCTTCTGCCACGTCGGCAAGTATTGCAGTAGCGGTTGGCTTTGCGCCCGCCCCCCGGCCATAAAGCATTACATCTCCTACCGCCTCGCCTTCAATAAAGATAGCATTGAACTCGTTACGGACAGAAGCCAGTGGGTGCACATGTGAAACCAGTGCAGGGTGAACTCTTAGCGCAATTCCGGAGGGCAGTTTTTCGCCAATCGCCAGCAGCTTAATGGCATAGCCCAGTTCTCGGGCATAGGTAATATCCTGGAAGGATACTCCGGAAATGCCCTGCACATAGACCTGATCAGGAGCAATGCTCTGGCCAAAAGCCAGACCGGCCATAATAACCAGCTTGTAAACTGCATCGCGACCCTCAATATCGTTTGTCGGATCCGGCTCGGCAAAGCCAAGTTTCTGCGCTTCGGTGAGGGCTTCCTTCAGGTCGAGGTTATCTGTCGTCATTCTTGTAAAGATATAATTGGTGGTTCCATTAACAATACCGATAATACGATGCAGTCGGTCGGCAACAAGACTCTGTTTTAGGGGGCGGATAAGCGGAATACCACCACCCACACTGGCTTCGTAAAAAATATTGCGGTTATACTTGCGGGCCAGTGCAAAGAGCTCTCCACCGTAAGTGGCCATTAAATCTTTATTGGCAGTAACCACGTATTTTCCGTTTTCAAGTGCCCTGGTAATAAAACCGCGGGCTGGCTCGACACCGCCTATTAATTCAATAACGATATCAATTTCAGGGTTATCAATCACCTCTGAAGCTTCTGTAGTCATCACTCCATCTGCAAGGTCAAAACCCTGCGCCCGGGAAAGATCACGGTCGGCAACTTTCTCCAGAATCAGGTTCATATCAATCTGTTCACTGATGCGACTTCCATTTTGTTTAAATAACTCAACGACTCCTGCACCTATAGTACCCATACCAATCAGTCCGATTTTTACATTTTCTTTGCCCATTAATTTTTACGGGGCCCCCTTTTACTCATAGATCTTTTCGTCAACCTGGTCGGCCTCCAGGGCATCAAGCTCGATATCACGGCCCTTGAAGCCTTCCTGTGCCAATTCCTTGTAATACTCATGCTGGATAATCAGATCCATGATTTCATTGGTTCCAGTCCAGATCATGATCAGGCGTACATCACGCAGCAATTTCTCTATTGGGTAAACATTGGAATAACCGATGCCACCCATCACCTGCATGGCATTATTAACTACTTTCCAGGCATTCTCAGTAGCAACTTTTTTTGCTTCAGATACAAGTCTTCGCGACCGGCCTGCCGGGTCGGCGGCATCTACAGAACGGGCCGCCAGGTAAACCATGCCCCTGGCTGTATCAAGCAGGGTTACGCTGTCAGCCACCTTGAAACTGACAGCCTGAAAGTTTTTAATCTCCTGTCCAAAGGCTTTCCGCCGGGTAGTGTAACGGGCTGCCACATCAAGCGCAGCTCTGCCCATTCCCACGGCGCCACCTGCACTGGTCATCCGTTCGGGAATCATCATCTGGTAAAATATGGCTGAACCGTTATGCTCTTCACCGAGAAGATTTTCTGCCGGTACACGGACATCGCTAAACACCAGACGGCCGGTTCCACCACCGCGTGTGCCCATCAGGCCATAGAGGTATTCTACCTTAACTGAGGGCCCGCGGTCGACTAAAAAAGCGCTGATTGATTTATGCGGCGGGCCATCCGGGTCAGTCCGGGCATAAACCATAAAGTAGTCTGCCCCTTCAGCCCCCACGACAAAGCGTTTTTGGCCATTTAAAATGTAATGATCGCCGTCTTTTTTCGCAGAACAGGTTGCACCGAAAAAATCTGATCCTCCACGCGGCTCGGTTAAGGCTTCCGCAGCAGTCAGGCGGCCCTCGATGGTCGGACGCAGGTATTTTTCTTTTAAATGGTCGCTGCCGAACTTATTAATTGCTTCGCCGACAATACTGACCAGGGAGTAAAGACAACCCAGCGATGTGCCGAGAATGCCAACTTCTTCAAGAGCTATTATTTCTGAGACCCAGGGCAAGCCCCGGCCACCATAATCCCTGGGAAAGCGCAACCCCAGCAGACCACGGGCTGCCGCTTTTACTAGAAATTCCCGCGGGTAGCGAATTTTATCTTCATCCATATCACGAAGCAGCTGCTTGTCCACATCTTCCTTAACGAAAGCGCGGACTTCGTCGCGCAGTTTTTTTTCTTCACCTGTCATCAGGCAATCGAGCATTTTATTCACCCCTCACCAAATCGAAAATTACTCTCATCACCAGCTTAGTTGTTTACCGGGCGAATCCTGGTCAGGAAAGGATAGCCTTCAATTGCCTGATCACACTTGGCAAGATAAAGAAAAGTTTCCTTGTAGCGGGCTAAAATTTCGCGGGCCATGTGCCCTCTCCCGGGGGTAATCAGGTCCCCGGCAAGACCGTGGACAAACGCCCCGGATCTGGCCCCGGCTTCCGATGTCATTCCCTGGGCTATAAAGGAAGCAACCAGGCCGGTTAAAAGGTCGCCCGAACCGGCGGTAGAAAGAGCCGTGCAGCCAGTTGGGTTAATGGCCGCCCGGCCATCGGGTGTGGCAATAATCGTATTCGGGCCCTTTAGCATGACGATACAGTTCCAGAGGTTGGCATATTTGATTACTGTTTCAAGACGGCTGCTTTGCACCTGGCCGGTTGACTTACCAACCAGACGGGCCATTTCTCCAGGGTGAGGTGTGACGACCGGAATATGTCTTGCAGAACGCAGCATACTCATAGTCTGACGCAGGGCAACAAGAGCTCCAGCGTCGAAAACCATCGGCACCGGACTTAACTGAACCAGCTTGTTAAGCAATTCCGAAGTTGCCTCACCGGTATCCAATCCCGGCCCGACAGCCAAAACATCGCACGAGCGGGCTTTTTCAATGATAATGTCAGATGCAGAAAGATCAATAATACCAGGGCTTATTTCAGGGAGAGCTATCGTGATTACTTCTGTCAGTTTCGCCTCCAGTGCGGCACAGGCGCTGGCCGGCGCGGCCAGGTAAACCAACCCGGCTCCTCCTTTTAAAGCCGATTCGGCAGCCAGGGCGGCAGCGCCGCTCATACCGGGAGAACCGGCAACAATAAGCACACGACCCACACTGCCTTTGTGAGCATCAATAGGCCTTAGCGGAAGCTCTTTATTTACATAGTAAGCATTGACGATCTCAAATGGCTCATCCTCGAAGAGCGCAGTGGGAATGTTAATAGCGCCAATCACTACCTCACCAGCCATTCCGGCTCCCGGGTAAACCATAAGACCTGTCTTTGGCGCTGCAAAGGTAACTGTCCAGTCAGCTTTAATCGCGCAACCCATAATATTTCCACTATCAGCATTGATCCCGGAAGGAATATCAACCGCCAGCACGGGAACACTGTTACTATTGATGGCCGCAATCAACTCAGCCAGTAAACCTTCTACATCCCGATCAGTTCCAATGCCCAGCAGGGCATCAACAAGCAGATCGGCAGAGTTTAAATCATGACCGAACTGCTCAATATCAGCAGATTGTGAAAGGCGCCGGTATGGGAAATTTGTCTTGAGCAGGTATTTATCATTAAGAGCGGCATCGCCTTTGTAACCTCCGGACTTAACTGTGCTCCAGAGAGAGACCTGGTAACCAACCTGCGCCAGCAGCCTGGCAGCAACCAGACCATCACCGCCGTTGTTGCCGGGTCCGGTTAAAACAACAATTCTTGACTCTTTCGGGAACCGAGAGAAAATAAATTCGGCTATTCTCATTCCGGCCGATTCCATTAAAACGGCTCCAGGTACTCCAAACTCTTCAATGGTACGCCGATCTACCTCACGCATAGCAGCACTACTTAATATCTTCAGGGGATTAACCACCTTTCTTTGAGCATACCTTACTCTCAATACTTCGGTATCGACTCGGTTTACTCCTTCCTGTTATCAGGAAGGATAAATAGCTTCTTTTGATTTAATATGGTCATAAATGATCATAAATCTAACAAATGCTTGCATTTTATCAGTCCGGATGGTAATATTTTAGTGCCCTACAGGATAGAGAGGAGGTTAGTGATTATGCCTAACATTAAATCGGCTGAAAAAAGAGTCAGACAAAACATTAAGCGTGAAAGCCGCAACCGGCGGATTAAAAGCATGTTAAAAACATCAATCCGTCGCTTTGAAGAGACTTTAACAGGCGGAGACCATGAAGATGCCAAGACAAAACTGAATGTGGCTGTCCGTCAGATTGATAAAGCAATGGCAAAAGGGATTTTGCATAAGAATACCGCAGCCCGTAAAAAATCGCGCTTGAGCCGGATGTACAGTAAAAGTGCAGCAGTTTAAATCCTAAAAACAGCCATTCTGAATAAGTTTACTTTACCAGTAACCCAAGATCCGACCTTTACCCATTGACATGGCTAAAAGGTCGGTTTGTTTTTTTCAAGCTAGAAGTATTCCAGGTAGATGTTTACTATAACAATCAATTCACCTTTGCTTACAATGCTGACAACGATCGATTCCCACTTTTCACTGCTAATATTTTCAGCCTGTTCGGCTCTTATTTTCCCGATAAGCTCTTCATTGGCAAACGGTTGGTTAAACCAGTAAATAAGACCATAAATAGCAGCAGACTTAATATTCATATCACCGGCCCGACGATTTAACTCACTGCTTAAAGGGTCAAGGGAAAATTCCTCACCGGCGCAAACCTCTTCAGCCAGACGGACCGCATGGCTGCGAGCCAGGTCGTCGAGTCTTATTTCTGAAGAGAAGGGAGGTAAATTTATATTCCAGCGATCTTCATTAATGATCTGCAGTAATAAGGCTTCTTCAGCCGGAATGTGTACAACCGGCTCTGCCGCAGAAGTTAAGCGAGAATACTCCTGTTCCCTTAACTGTTTGTAATCAGGATCGCTGTGCAGTAAGGCCAGTTCTTCCGGAGTAGTGAGGTATAGACGACGCGGTTTCTGCAGAAATCCTGAACCATCTTTCAAAATAAAACCTGCGCCCCACGTAGTATCAAGGGCATAGTGCTGCTCGCCAATAATAACATTATTCCAGGCGTGCAGTTCGGTTTTTCCAGAGGATACAGTTACTTCTCCCTTTACATAGCTTGCTTCGATACCGACTGCTTTAAGAAGCTCTAAGGTCAGTTCGGCATAATCATGACAAACACCGCGATTGTTTTCTAAAAGATATTTTGCACCGGAACCATAAGCAGTTACGTCCTTAGCTTTATCGAGATCGTAGGCAATATTTTCTGTAACCCAATCGTAGATTGCGGACATTTTTTCGTAGTCGCTGTTTAGATTTTCAGTCAGTGATATGGCCAGTTCTGTGACTGCTGAATCGGCAACCGAAGTCTCTGCAGACAAGCTATTGCTGTCAGTAAAATGCTCCAGCAACCAGAACAAACCGGATGCTTCACCGGATTGCTGGTTTTCTGTTGTTGTGCCATAGGGAGATAGAGCGTTGCTATAAACTCCCGGGCCAACCCAAAAAGTAGTCACTGCTATGATCAGCAGGACACAAAGCAGTAAGACTATGGCCAGAAGCCTTTTCACCAGGCGCAATTTCTCCTTTTTGAACCAGTTATATTTTTTTGCAGGGAATATTATTATCAAGCAGTAACTCAGCAAGCCAGGCTCCAGCCTGCCCAACGACTGCCGGACACTTATCACGATGTCCGCCTAACTCTTCATACTCGCAGTACTCATCATTATCCAGAAAATGATATGCTTTACCGAAAAGATGATTCTGAACCTGCCGGCAGGTGTCACCGCCATAAGTTTTAATAAAACGATCCCAGTAAACCCGAACCAGTGGCCCCGGGCGGCGCAGCAAGCCGATATTGGCATAATCTTCTCTCGAACGACCGAAAAAATTACTAAGGACGATGATTCCCCCGGTCAGGGCGCCGCAGGGACCTTCGATGGTGGAAGCAAATCCGCCGGAAAATGATGTAGCCGCCTTAAATAAGGCACTGTTCATCGGGAAAAAGTCCTGAATAGAAGCAACCACACATTGTGCACAACCGTAGTAGCGCTGCTCGAGTTCAAAGCCCCGCTGGTATACAGCCTTGATAATCTCTTCCCTCTCGCTATCTGATTTGCCTTTCATAACCAACGCTCCCCTCTCTTTTCCAAAAGTTAATGATTATTACTACCAGAAGTTTTTTGGACATAATCAACCCGATTTAAAATTAGAGCCAGGGCCTGGGCAGGTTCGATCAATCCGGTCTTAATTTGCCGATCCGCGTCCTGCAGGGTGAGCAGGGCTTCCTCCAGAATATGCCGGCTCAGTAAAGCGGCCTGATCCCTAAGCTTGCGGGCGACAAAAGGGTGAACCCCAAGTGCCTCGTTAAACTCTTTTTGCGGCATCCCCTCATCATGCAGGCAAAATGCCTGCAGCAATAAGCGGTAATGGCGAACCAGCATGAAAAGAATCAGCAGAGGCTTTTCACGTTTTTTCAGCAGCAAAGAAAGTAAATCCTGCGCTCCCGCCAGGTCTCCTTCAGATAATGCGTCAGTCAGCTTAAATATGTTGCCCTGCACATCACCGGAAAAAAGGGTGTCAACTATTTTTGCAGTAATAACCTGTTCATCCTGAGCTAAATAGGTACTATATTTTTCTAATTCTGCAGAAAGATAATGCAGGTTTTGTTCACCAGCGAGCAGCAGTCGCTCTATAGCAGTCCGGTCAATTTTTTTTCCAAGGCTTTTTGCCTTTTCCCTTACCCAGGACGAAAGTGCATCACCTTTCAAAAGATCACACTCCACACTGACGCCCAGTTTATCGATCAGTTTATAGAGCCTTTTGCGACGATCAACCTTCGGTGCTAAAAAAATAAGAACACTTTCAACGCTCTCTGCAGCATGCTGTTCGAGATAACTGCTCAGAATATCTGCATGCGGTTCTTCGCGAGGGCCTTTATCTTCACCCACTTCGCTATTTTCAGCTTCTTCAGTTTTACGCGGCGGCCTCAGGTAAGGCGGGTTGTCAACAACCAGCAGACGCCTTTTAGTAAAGAGGCCCGATTCTCCAAGAATTGCCACGATCTGCTCAAGAGACTGACTGCCACCATCTATCTTTTCCAGGCCAAAATCGGCGTCAGCGCCGAGAAATGAGATGGTTAGCTGCCTGATCAATTCTTCCTGCAGGTATTTTTCTTCACCGTATAAGAGATAGACAGGGAAGAAAGATTTTTCTTGAATCTGCTTTGACGCAGTATGGTAATTGATCAATGTCAGGCTCTCTCCCTCACTGCCCTCATCCAGATTCTTCTGGATTCAGGTAATAAGATGACCAACACAGTATATACTTCAAGCCGGCCAACAATCATCATTACAGTTAAAAGCACTTTGCCAACAGGAGGAATAACCTGGTAGGTATGGATGGGGCCAACCGCCGCCAAACCGGGACCAACGTTACCGATAGTTGCTGCAACTGCAGAAAAAGCGGTTTCGAAATCAAGACCCATAAAGGCAAGACAGAGAGTAGCGATTACTGTCAGGAAAATATATAAAATACCAAAACCCAATATTGACCGTAAAACCTCTTCGTTAACATAGCTATCGCCCAGTTTTACCGTCGAAATTGCCGAAGGGTGCACCAGGCGGTAGAGCTCGCGAAAAGAGTATTTAAGCATAAGCATCAAGCGTACCTGTTTCATTGCACCACCAGTTGAACCACCGCAGGCGCCGATAAACATCATAAAAAGAAGCAGGGCACGGGAAAAACCAGGCCAGGCATCAAAATTTGCAGTAGCATATCCGGTAGTAGTTATTATTGACACGACCTGAAAGGCGCTTTGACGCAGGGTGAGCAGCAGATCGCCACCTAAGGTATCGTAGATATTGATTGAAACCAGACCAATTCCGGCTAAAATTAGCGTAAGATAAAAGCGCAGCTCGGGATTTTTAATAACCCTGTAGTCTCCACGAAACAAACGGAAGAAAAGGACAAAGTTAATCCCGGCTAAGAGCATAAAAATGATAATTACCAATTCAGCCAGTGGATTATTAAAGGCAGCCACGCTGGCATTGTAGTTCGAAAAACCACCGGTAGGCATGGTAGTAAAGGCATGAGTAAGCGAATCATAAAAACTGAGGCCACAGGCCATTAATAAAAGCATCTGGGCCAGGGTTAAACCGGCATAGATAATCCAGAGACGGCGAGCAGTTTCAACAACCCTTGGCACAACCCGTTCGGCAACCGGACCGGGTAGTTCCGCTTTAAACATAGTCATACTTCGAAAGCCAAATTTTGGCAATATCGCCAGGAATAGCACAATAATACCCATACCGCCCAACCATTGCGTAAGAGCTCTCCAGAAGAGCAAACTGCGGGGCAGACCTTCAATATCGACGATAAGGGTTGCTCCTGTGGTTGTAAAACCGGAAACCGCTTCGAAAAAAGCATCGATAAAAGTTCCACTGAAAACTCCATAAAAATGAAAGGGCAGAGCGCCGAAGATGCCGGCCATAAACCAGGCCACAGCAACCAGGGTAAAGCTTTCAACAATGCTCAGTTCTTTAGTACGATAGCTGCGAAACAACCAGTAGAGAGCCAGCCCGCTGGCAGCGGTCAGAAAAACTGCCTTCAGAAAAGCAATCCGTTCAGGGCTTTGCCCGGCAATTGACCAGAAGGATGAAATAAGCATGGCCAGAGCCAGAAAGATCAACATTATCCCGACCAGGTAGAACAATCGAAACCGGCGCAAAAGTGAGCCCCCCTGCTGTTTATCCTTGTTCCATCATTTTAAATGAAGGGTGCTTAAGCCTCTTCGGAATGGATCAGCTTGCTGCGGATATACTCTCTGTCTTCGGTATCAGCATCCGGTGTAAAAAAACGATCCATTATTGCGCTAACCCTGGGAATGGCAAAAATAACAAGGTGATCATCGGGCAGCAGATATGTATTTCCACCGGGTATGATAACTTGGCCGTTACGAACTATTGAGCCGATCAGCATTCCCCTGGGGAACCCTGCTTCAGAAACCTTTTTGTTGGCAACCTTGGCAGATTCAGGCAGGATTATTTCGACTACTTCCGCTTTTTCACCCTGCAGAATTGAGAGGGCAACTACATCCTCACGCCGGGTCAACCTGATAATCTGGGCAGCCGCTATCAAGCGCGGGTTGATCAGGCTGTCAATACCAAGGGCATTGTATACCGGAACATATTGGGGCTTCATTACCTTGCAGATTAATTTTTTTACCCCGAACTGGCGGGCAAGTAAAGCAGCAACAATATTGCTGCGATCATCTCCTGTAGCGGCAATTATTGCATCAGCCCTATCGGTATCCTCTTCTTTAAGCATGGCTATCTCGGTGGCATCGCCCTGCAGGACCAGAGTTCGGCCAAGATGGCGGGACAAATGTTCACAGCGTTCTTCGTTTTGTTCAATCAATTTAACATCAAAATGCTGTTTACTCTCTTCGAGCAGAAGAGCCAACTGGTAGCCAATCATACCACCACCAAAAATTGTAACCTGGCTAATCCTGGTTTTTTCATGGTGTAAAAGCGAACTGATGTCTTTTAGGGTGCGGCTGCTGCCGAGCAAATATATTTTATCGCCCGGATTAACAACATCATTACCACCGGGAATAATAAATTTACCGTCAGGGGCGCTGATACCAACAATAATACTGTCGTTGCCAAGCGGAAGTTTGTTCAGCGGAACACCGGTAATATCGGCTTCAGCGCCAACAATAACTCCAAGCATCATAACTTTACCATTGTTAAAATATTCCACTTCGCTGGCGTCGGGAAAATGAAGCATTTTTGAGATTTCGATAGCGGCAACCCGCTCAGGGTTTATGACGATATCAATGCCCAACTGCTTCGGAGTAAGCACTGATGTGTCGTCAGCAAACCCGGAATTACGAATGCGGCAAACTGTGATCGGCACATCATACTGCTTAGCCACCATACAGGCGATAATATTTACTTCATCTACCTGGGTTACAGCAATCAGCATATTCGCCGCTTTAATGTTTGCCTGTTCAAGAACAGCGGCATTAGCGCCATCTCCCTCAATAACCATAACATCAAGCGATTCAGTAAACCGCCTGGCTTTAACCTCGTTTTTTTCGATTACGACAACATCCTGCTGTTTTTCCGAAAGGTTGCGGGCCAGTTCGTAACCAACCCCTCCACCGCCAACAACAATGATATGCATTTATGAAAACCCTTCCTTTCAGCTAAAAAAAGAGACAGCGGCTACGCTGCCTCATCAGGGAGAAAAATTAAAATATTT
>CAYWDA010000006.1:0-2737 GCA_964456945.1 uncultured Syntrophomonadaceae bacterium | reverse complement strand
TTTTTATTTTTTACGAAAAGGATTCTGCCATGCTTATGTATAATTAATAGAGTTACTAAATCTGGTTTTCAATTTATGAGCATCTTGCCATAGCATCATTGACCCCACATACAGCAGTGCCAAATGCTCCGATCAGCAGGAAAATTTTCCTGCTGATTTAAGGCTAACCCAGAACTGACCCGCTTCAGATAAAGCAAATAAATATCCGCCCAGGAGAGATATACTTGCACCGTATCTTAAAAAATATTTACATACTGACCTTCATCACCTTAATTGTCTTTAGCACAGGCTGGTACTACCATGCTGCCGGCACAAACCAGCAGCTAATTGGCAGCACAAGAACAGTGGCGGCGCTTTCAGTTCGTAACCTTAATGAAAACGTTGGCCATTGGCTGCTTTTGCAGAGCCGCACTATTGAAGATGCCGCTAATTTTATCGCCCTGCAAAAGTGGGATGATCAGGACGCGCTTACCTATTTGACCGCACTATTACAGAACAACCCCGAGTTTACTTCGATCTATTTTGGTTCGGTAGATAATCAGATGATTAACGCCAGCGGGTGGGAACCCCCGCCCGGGTTTGATCTGAGAACCCGCCCCTGGTACCAAAAAGCGCTTGACCATAAGCAGACTATATATAGTGATGCTTTTGTCAATGCCAGTAGCGATCAGGTTATCATCACCATCGCCCGGCCAATATATGCCGCTGGGGAAGAACTGCTGGGAGTAATCGGGGGCGACATTTCTATCAATCAAATAATCGCCCTGGTTAGCGAAGAAAAAGATGCCACAGGCGGATTTTCTTTTCTTGTTGACGCTAAAGGGAACATTCTGGCCCACCCTGATCTCGAGTATAACCCAGATCAACCCTTTATCACCCTGGAAGAAAAATACGGGAATATAGATACCAATAGCATTCAAGAAGAGACCAACGGTATGACCCGTCTGACACTGGAAGAGCATGACGGCTACCTGGCTTACCTGCCGGTAGAGGGAACCGACTGGCATTTAGCAACGTTCATCCCGTTAAATCTATTTTCAGTCCATAGCAATAAAATGCTAACCGAATTCCTTGTTGCATCAGGAGCAGCGCTCTTGATATTGCTTTTCTTCGTGCTGTACCATTACACTTATGTGCACAAGCCATTGATCCGTCTGGAGAGCAATTTGCAACAGATAGAGATCGAAAAATCACTTTCTTACCGCCTGCCGGTAGAAAAAAACAGTGACCTGGCCCTGCTCTACAAAACGATAAACGGTCTTCTTGAACGGGCAGAAACATACTTTGCCCGGCTTGAAGAAAATGAAAAAGCGCTTAACACAGCAAACAGTGAAATGGAGAAAATGATCGGTCAGTTAACCACGGCTGAAGAAGCCCTTGATTACAGTGAAGAAAAACTTTACTATTTAAGCTACCACGACCAGCTGACTGGTTTGTATAACCGATCATTTTTCGAGGCCAGACTGAAGCAAATTAATAGCACCAAGCAATTTCCGACTACAATTGTTACAGCCGATATAGACGGGCTGAAATTGATCAACGACACCATCGGCCCCCATGGTGGAGACCAATTGCTGAAGGCCTGTGCCACCATAGTTCGAGAAGCGTTAAATGGCTCGGGTGTATTAGCCCGAATTGGTGGCGACGATATTGCCGCAATTCTGCCGCTTACTGACAAATCAGAAGGCGAAAGCATTGCCCGCCAGATTCGTTACCAAGTGTACTTATACAATCAAAGCAATCCGGATCTACCCTTGAGCCTTTCACTTGGCGTGGCAACAACGGAAAAACCTTCTACAAACCTGAATGACCTTTTTAAAGAAGCTGAAGACCTGCTGCTGCGCGATAAACTTTACCGTAGTACCAGCGCCCGTAATAATGTGGTTCAAAGCCTGATGGCAGCCCTGGCTGAAAGAGACTTCTTTACTGAAGGGCATGCCCGGCGGCTCGAAGTTCTCTGCGTGGCGATAGGTGAAAAAGTGGGCTTTTCCTCACGTCAGCTGACTGATATAGCCCTTTTAGCCCAGGTTCACGACCTGGGCAAGGTCGGTATTCCCGATCACATTCTTTTTAAACCGGGACCACTCACCGATAAAGAATGGGAAATAATGAAAGAGCACTCTGAAAAAGGCTACCGTATTGCCTCTTCCTCATCTGACCTGGCCTGTGTTGCCGACCTGATTCTCAAACACCATGAACGCTTTGATGGCAGCGGTTACCCTCTGGGTCTGAAAAATATGGAGATTCCCCTGGCATGCCGCATTTTAACTATCGTCGATGCCTATGATGCCATGACCAGTGACCGACCCTACAAAAAGGGTATCAGTTCCGCAGAAGCGCAGAACGAAATAAAAAGATGTGCCGGTAGCCAATTCGATCCCGACCTCGTTAACATCTTCCTTGCCATTATTAAAAAGGAAGAAAAAACAGGAGATCTCGCTGACAGTTGATTTTGAGGACTATTCTTCCTCTCGCTAATCGATTATAATTACTGCAGAATATTTACTCTGCTCAGTATAAGGAGCATACTTCTGTGGAAAAAAACCTCTCTGCTATCATTGCAGATAACCTACCAGAGAAAACAGCAACCCAGGGTGAACCATGTTTTGAAATCTTTAACAGTACCCAGATGGATATCCTGATCACCAGAGATTCCCTGGAGATTTGCTCTAATGAACACTGTCATGATTGCTATGAATTCTTTATACCCTTCTCGTTTTCACCTCACCTGAAAAGC
>CAYWDA010000005.1:0-2077 GCA_964456945.1 uncultured Syntrophomonadaceae bacterium | reverse complement strand
AGATAGCAATTCCTGATCGGAGGGCGCTTTACTGGAGAATCTGGAAGGAACCCTGGAAAAGATTCGCTTTTACAGCGAAGAGAGTTCATACCTGGTTGGTATTTTGCGCTGTGGTGACGGCAAAGCGGTGACCATTGTCGGTAGTTTTCCACCACTGCAGCTCGGGGAAAGCCTGCTGGTCAAAGGTGAGTGGCAGGTGCATGATCGTTTCGGCAGACAGCTGGCTGTTGATCAGTGGGAGAGGCTTGTGCCGGCGACGGAAGAAGGTTTGAAGGGCTACCTCGGTTCAGGCTTGATAAAGGGCATTGGACCGGTTACCGCGGCTCGCATTGTTGACAGCTTTGGCCTCGAGACCCTCGAGATCATGGAAAAAGAACCTGGTCGCCTGCAAGAGGTTGAAGGCATCGGGGCAGTCAAGGCCGCAGGAATTGTGCATAGTTTTCGCCGTTACAAGGAAGTGCAAAATGTTCTTGTTTTTCTGCAGGGCTATGGAATTGGGGTTGGTCAGGCCATGCGCCTTTACCGCCGCTATGGCTCTGACACAATTAATAAGGTGCGTGAAAATCCCTACCGGCTGGCCGAAGATGTTATCGGCATCGGTTTTAAGTCGGCCGATAAGATTGCCCTCAAGCTCGGCCTGCCCGTCGATGCACCGGAGAGAGTGCAGGCTTCAATCACCTATACTTTGAACCGTGCTGCTGAGCAGGGTCATGTTTACCTGCCTGCCAAGCTGCTCTTTGAAAGAATCCGTGAACTGCTTGAACTGGCCGATGGCTCGCTTTCGCTTAAGTTTTTGCATGAACAGCTGCAGTTAATGCTGACTGATGAGCGCCTGTATGCCGAGAAACTGGAAGGGGAAGAGGCCGTCTACGCCGCCCCCTATTACCGCGCTGAAGGTGGTGCCGCCAGGCTGCTGCTTAACCTGGCCCGCCTGGCTAGACCTTTTGCCCGCCTGGAGACCGAGCAGGCCATTGCGCGGGTTAAACATGATAACGATCACCTGACTGAAGAACAACTGCAGGTGCTTGAAGAGGCACTTGATAACGGGGTGCTGGTGGTTACCGGCGGACCGGGAACCGGAAAGACAACCACGATCAAGGCACTGCTTTCGATCTTTCAGCTGATCAACCAAAAAGTGCTTCTGGCAGCCCCTACCGGGCGGGCCGCTAAGCGGGTTACCGAGGCCACTGGCGAAGAGGCTTTTACCATCCACCGCATGCTTGAATACAGCTATACCGAAGGTGAAGGTTTCCGTTTTCAGCGCAACGAAAAGAACCCGGTTGATGCCCGGGTGGTAATTGTCGACGAAGCTTCAATGGTTGACCTGCTCTTAATGTATAACCTGCTCAAAGCGCTGCCCGTCGGTTGCCGCCTGATTATGGTCGGCGATGTTGATCAGCTGCCTGCGGTTGGCGCCGGTAACGTGCTGCGCGATTTAATCAGTTCAGGAACTATCCCCTGTTTTCGGCTGGGCCATATCTTTCGCCAGGCGCGGGAAAGTATGATCATTGTCAATGCCCACCGGGTCAACCAGGGTGAAATGCCCTACCTGAACCTGAAGAATAAGGATTTCTTTTTTATCCACGAAGAAGATCCTGAAAATGTTGCCCAGATGATTGTCCAACTCTGTCGTGAGCGCCTGCCGAATTACGGGCCTTATGATCCGCTGCTTGACCTGCAGGTGCTGACCCCAATGCGCAAGACAGCAGCCGGGGTTGACCGCCTGAACCTGCTTCTGCAGCAAGCCCTTAACCCCGCGGCACGCGAAAAAGTTGAAACTACAACCAAGGGCACGGTCTACCGCCTTGGCGACAAGGTGATGCAGATTCGCAACAATTACCAGAAGGAAGTTTTTAATGGCGACATCGGCCTGATTACCGCTATTGATCGCGAAGAGGCCGAACTGGTGGTTACTTTTCGTGATCTGCTGATGCCGCGGCCCGTTGTTTATGATTTTACCGAGCTGGATGAACTGGTTCTCTCTTACGCCGTATCAGTCCACAAAAGCCAGGGTAGTGAGTACCCGGTGATCATTATGCCCGTATTGACCCAGCACTATATGCTGCTGCAGCGTAAC
>CAYWDA010000004.1:0-3138 GCA_964456945.1 uncultured Syntrophomonadaceae bacterium | reverse complement strand
GGATCGCCTTCACGGCAAACTGGACAAGTATCGTGACGAAATTGTGCTTACTAATTATATCGGGCATAAAGAACCACGGGTGGCTATTGTCACTTATGGTTGTACTGTCCGCTCAGCCAGAGCGGTGATTAAAAAAGCCTACTGGCAAAACCGTCTGCCCGTCGGCTTGTTGAGTCTGCAGACAATCTGGCCTTTCCCGGATAAAGAGATCGAAGCCCTGGCCAGGCAGGTTGATGTTATTATAGTGCCGGAAATGAACATGGGCCAACTGGTCGGTGAAGTTGAACGTTACGCCCGCGGGGAAGCCCAGGTTGTTCCGCTAAACCGCTATGACGGGGAAATGATCACCCCCGATCAAATATCTGAACTGATTGGCAGGTGGCTCTAGTGGAACAGTTAACCCAGGATTTTTTGCGCACTAAGAAACTGCCTCATATCTGGTGTCCCGGCTGTGGAAACGGTATTGTTACAGCTGCCCTTGTCAGGGCAATTGAGCGAACTGGTTATGACCAAAAAGATGTTGTTATAGTTTCAGGAATTGGTTGTTCATCAAGAGCAGCCGGCTACCTGAATTTTAATACCTTGCATACAACCCACGGCAGAGCGCTTGCTTTTGCTACCGGTTTGAAAATGGCTCGCCCCGAACTGAAGCTGTTCGTAATCATGGGTGATGGAGATTGCAGCGCAATTGGTGGTAATCATTTTATTCACGCTGCCAGAAGGAATATTGACCTGAACGCAGTAATAGTTAACAATTACATATACGGCATGACTGGTGGACAGCACTCTCCGTTAACCCCGACCGGTAAAAAAGCGACTACAGCTCCGCGCGGCACTCTTGAGCCGTCCTTTGACCTTCTGGCTCTGGCCAGGGGAGCGGGTGCGACTTTTGGGGCCAGGGGCACAGCGGCAGCGCCGCGTCAGCTTGAACAGTTAATTGCCAGAGGCGCAAACCATAAGGGTTTTTCGGTTATCGAAGCTCTTTCTCCCTGCCCGATTGCCTATGGACGACGGAATAAACTGGGCGGAGCAGTAGAGATGCTGCGCGATATGAAAGACAGCAGTATTTCTGTTGAACGCGCCGCCGAATTGGAAATGGCGGAACTGGATGATAAAACAGTTACCGGTGTCCTCTATGCTATTGATGCTCCGGAGTTTTCCGAGGAGTACCATCGCTCAATAAAGAAAGAAAACGCCTAAACAGCGGGAGGAATTCTTTTGGCAAACAGAGATGAAATATTACTGACCGGCGCCGGAGGGCAGGGTTTAATCCTTGCCGCGATAGTCATGGCGGCTTCAGCAGTTAATGACAACAAAAATGTGGTTCAGACGCAATCGTATGGTCCGGAAGCCAGGGGTGGGGCCAGCATGGCCGGAGTTATTATTGATGTCGATACAATTGAGTACCCCAAGGTAACCAAGCCAACTGTGCTGCTCTGTATGAACCAGGTTTCTTTTAACAAGTACCTGCCGAAGGTAGAACCAG
Organism: uncultured Syntrophomonadaceae bacterium; assembly: GCA_964456945.1. Taxonomy (GTDB): domain Bacteria; phylum Bacillota; class Dethiobacteria; order DTU022; family DTU022; genus CAYWDA01. The sequence goes on along the minus strand of CAYWDA010000004.1, from coordinate 1,652 downwards.
GCTGTACTGTTATCGTTGATTCAACATTTGTCAGTGGCCCTTTCCGCGAAGATTTTAAGATAAAGGCTTTTCCAATTACCCGCATGGCCAAGGAGGTTATTGGCCGTGAGGTTGTTGCTAATATGCTCGCTTTAGGCGTTATTAATGCTGCCACAGGGCTGATCAACCGTGAAGTTTTCAGGGAAAGCATTTATAAACTGGCACCCAAGGGAAGTGGTGAGCTCAATCAGCAGGCCTTTGATCTGGGTTACCGCCTGTATGAAGAGGGTCCGGGGCAGGATCTCGGAGTCTCTGTTCAAACCCCTCAATAAAAGAGTTATTCTCGTTGTTACAGTTACAGTAATTGCCACAGAACTTTTTATTGTTACCGACATCGGGCCTTTTCGCTTTTCAATTGGCACGGTGGTTTTTGTATACGCTATCCTCAGCCTCAACCAACTTCTGATTATCCCCACCGCCGCTCTTGTTGCTATTTCAACCTTTTTACTACGGGTAAGTTTTGATTATTTCTTCTGGCTTCCGCGCGAATATTTCGTCTTCATGCTTGCTCACCAGTATTCCGGTGTTATCTATTTCATGCTGCTCTCAGTTCTTTTGAGACTGGGCCGCATCAGGGAATATTCGCTTAAGCTATCTTTTGTACTGATTCTATACCTTTTAGCGGCTGTTACAGTTTCGAATCTGGCGGAAGCTCTTGTCAGGGTTCCATTCCATGAAATCGCTACCGCCGGCAATGTAATCATTCTTGTTCTAATGTCGGCTGTCCAGGTCTTCCTGGTGATCAGCCTGGTCAACATCAGCCAGTTCCAGAAAACAATGGTTCTTGATGAACAACAGCGGGTCAGTTACGAAAAAATACTGATCATTGCTTCTGAACTCTACGATGAGCTTTTTTATATGCAAAAATCAATGGAAAACATAGAAAACATCATGGCTAAGAGCTATACTTTACATAAGCGTTTGAAGGAATTAAAATTGACCGATCGCTCCGTGGAAAGAGCTGCTCTTGAGGTAGCGGAAGAAGTTCACGAGGTTAAGAAAGATACAGTGCGTATCCTGGCTGGCCTGGGTGAGGTTATCAAGATCAGGAAAGAAAAGCCGGTAATGAATCTTTCTGAAATACTTGACCTGGTGATCAAGACCAACCGCAGCTATAGTCAAAGCCTTGATAAAACGGTTCAATTTCATTTGCGCATTGAGGAAGATCAGGAGATCGTTCAGATTTACCCCCTACTGGCGATTCTGAATAACCTTGTATCCAATGCGGTTGAAGCGATTACTGTTGAAGGCTATATTCGCTTGAAGGTGCGCTGCCGGGGAATGATTTTAAGGATCTGTATCTGTGATAACGGCGAACCGGTTAAGGCGCGTGACCGCTTGCTGATCTTTGAACCTGGCTTTACTACCAAGTTTTCAGTCGATGGTGTACCATCAACCGGTATTGGCCTTGCTTATGTAAAAGGGCTGGTGGAAAACTTCAGAGGTAAAGTTTTTTTCAGGGAAAAAGGACCGGAGAAATGCTTTATTATCCTGATTCCTGTTTCAAGCATGGTCGGAGGATAGATAATGGAAGCCACTTTTTTTATAGCTGAAGATGATCTCGCCTGCCGCCGTATCCTGGCCCAGATTATTGAGGATGAGGGCTTGGGAGA
>CAYWDA010000003.1:0-6317 GCA_964456945.1 uncultured Syntrophomonadaceae bacterium | reverse complement strand
TGTCGCTGGATGGAGTGCTGCTGGCCCGCTGGGGCGGGCGCTGCGGCAAGTGGGAAGACCTTGAGACCGTAACGGCAGGCACAGAGTGTGTTTAGTCGTAACGATTATAATAATACAGTAAAAAGTTGAGTTTTATCTACAATTGTAATATTATATACATCACAGGTTAATATGTTCCAAATTAATCCCGGGGAGGTGGTAGATGGGATTGAAGAACAAAGTTAGCTTAAGGTATTAAAAATACAAGGGGGTTTATTAAAGGATGAAAAAGTATTTAGCATTTTTGCTTGTATCAATTTTTGCCATCGGTCTTATGGTCGGTGGTTGTGCACCGGCCGAAGACGTTGTCGATGAACCGGATAATGGCGAAGTGGTCGCCGAAGGTCAGGATCTGGTAATTGCCATAGGGGCAGAGCCGGAAAACCTTGACCCGTTGAAGATGATGTCTGCTCCGGCAGCTACTATTGCCGAGCACATGATTGAAAACCTGATTTACCTTGCTGAAGATGGCTCTCTGCAGCCTGCTTTGGCTGAATCCTGGGAGCCGGCCGAAGACGGCCTATCCTGGTTTCTTAACTTGCGCCAGGGAGTAAGCTTCCATGACGGTACTCCTTTCAATGCTGAGGCTGTCAAGTACAATCTGGATCGCTTTATGGCCAAAGGCGACTTTGATGGCGGAGAAGCAGCTGTTTTTGCTTTTCTGTTGGGTAGGGTTCAGTCTGTAGAAGTTGTTGATGAGTACACAGTGGAAATAGTGCTCGATGATGTTTTTGCACCGATTGCATCGCACCTTTCCCACTCCTTTATCGGCATGCATAGCCCTGCTTCACTTGAAGCTCTTGATGCTGGAAACTATGTTGAAGCACCAGTAGGAACCGGTCCCTTTACCTATGTAGCCTGGGATCGCGGCGAGCAAATTGTTATGGAGAAAAATGAAGATTACTGGGGAGGCGCACCACAGCTTGACACAGTAACCTTCAAGTTTGTACCAGAAGCAAGTTCTCGTGTTATCATGCTTGAAACAGGTGAAGCGCATGCCATAATGGCTGTTCCTCCCACCGATATTGAACGTCTGCAGAGTGCAGATGGTATTGATGTTGTGTTCCAAAACAGTGTTCGCGTTATTTACATGGGCTTTAACCAGGAACTTGATGTATTTAAAGATGTCAGGGTTCGTCAGGCGCTAAACTACGCAATCGACAAAGAAGCGATTATCGCCACTGTTTTCCAGGGTGTTGGTGAGCCTTCTTCCGCTCCTATTGTGCCTGCTATCTTTGGTTATACCCAGGTTGGTCCTTACGAGTATAACCCGGAAAAAGCGATGGAACTGCTTGCCGAAGCCGGCTATCCTGACGGTTTCGATGTAGAGCTTTTCCACCCGACCGGTCGTTACCCGCAGGATGCAACAGTAACTGAAGCAGTACAGGCTATGCTGGCTGAGGTTGGCGTTAACGCTACCCTTACCACCTATGACTGGGGCACCTATCTTGATACAGTTATTGTTCCACCTGAGCAAGCAGAGCATGATATCTTTATGCTTGGTTGGGGAACTGTAACTCTTGATGCCGACTATGGCCTTTATGCACTGTTCCATTCAAGCCAGTGGCCACCTGCAAACAACGTATCATACTATGCTAATGATGATGTTGACGCCCTTCTTGATGAAGCCCGCGTAACCCCGGACAGGGTTGTCCGCGAAGGGCTTTACAAGGATGCAATCGAAATTATCTGGAACGATGCCCCCTGGATCTTCCTGCACAATGAAGGTCAGGTAAACGGTGTTCGTTCAAACGTCAAAGGCCTTATTCACCACCCACTGGAGAATATCTCGGCCTGGAACGCTTATATCGAGTAAATAATGTCGGCGTTTAACGCTGACCGGTTTCTCGTTAAGCGGTAAGTATGGGGCAGGGCGCATCGGACGTTAAGTGTTTGCAGTTGCCCTGCCCCTTTGTTTTATTTTATGATCGCTTTACCAATGTGAAGCTAATTTAACCTGCAGGTCCGTTAAAACGGGCAGCTGCCGGGGAGTTGACAAATTTGTATGGTTATATAATTAGAAGGCTGCTGCTGGCAATCCCGGTTTTAGTCGGGGTTTCTATCCTGGTTTTTGCAATTATAAGATTTATACCCGGTGACCCCGCCCGGGCCATTGCCGGGGTTCATGCCAGCCCCGAATATATCGAGCAGGTTCGTAAAGAACTGCTGCTTGATGAAGGAATTCACGTTCAATATTTTGTTTACATGAAAAATTTGCTGCAGGGTGATCTGGGTCGCTCAACTTTTACCCGCCGCCCGGTCACCGTTGAACTCTGGGAACGTTTTCCCAACACCATGGTTTTGGCTGCAACCGCGATGGGTATCGCCGCCGTTTTGGGGATGAGTGCCGGGATAATATCAGCCACGAAAAGATATTCTCTATTTGACAACGTTAGCATGCTGGCCGCGCTTGTTGGTGTTGCTGCGCCGGTTTTCTGGCTAGGGGTTATGTTTCAGCTGCTCTTTTCGGTGCATCTGGGTTGGCTGCCTTCAGGTGGTATCGGCACCTGGAAACACCTGGTGCTGCCTGCTCTGACCCTGGGCCTGGCCACGGCGGCATTAATTGCACGGATTACCCGTTCAAGCATGCTCGAGGTTTTACGCCAGGATTACATTACCACGGCGCGATCAAAGGGGCAGGTTGAAAGGGTGGTTGTATATAAACACGCTCTTAAAAATGCCCTGATCCCGGTTGTCACCGTGATGGGTTTGCAGTTCGGCACGCTCTTAGGAGGCGCAGTCCTCACCGAAACAGTATTCTCCTGGCCTGGTATCGGCCGGCTTATGGTCGATTCCATCCTGGCTCGCGATTATCCCGTAGTGCAGGGGGCAGTTCTTTTACTGGCCGTATTTTTCGTTATGATCAACCTTGTTGTTGATGTAATCTACGCATTCTTAGATCCCCGTATCAACTTCGGTTCTAAGGAGGTGGAGTAGTATGAATACCAAGAACAAGGTTGACCAAATCAGCAAGCTGCCCACTCCCAAGCGTGATACTGAACTCAAACAGGTTTGGCGCCACCTGCGCCGCAACCGCCTCGCGATGGCCGGGCTGGTGGTGCTGGGTATTTTCGTTTTTTGCGCAATTTTTGCTCCTTACCTGACACCGTTTGATCCGATCAAGACAGATTTCAGCAACGCTTTCAACGCTCCCGGTGAAGAAAACCTTCTCGGAACCGATTGGCTTGGCCGCGATGTTTTCGCCAGGATCCTGTTCGGGTCACGTATATCGCTCGCTATCGGTTTCATATCGGTAGTTATCGGCATGGTGATTGGCGTGCCGATCGGCGCATTGTCGGGCTACTACGGCGGCCGGTTTGACCTCTTTATTCAGCGCGTTATCGATATTTTAATTGCCTTTCCCGGCATACTGCTTGCTATTGTGGTAGTAGCTGTTCTGGGGGTTGGTGTCGAAAATGTGATGATTGCTGTCGGGGTTGCATCAGTGCCGATCTATACCCGGCTTGTGCGCGGCTCTGTTCTGGCTGTTAAGGAACAGGGCTACATCGCCGCGGCTAAGGCTCTTGGTATCAGCGATTTTAGAATAATTGTCCGTCACATCATGCCCAACTGCCTCGGCCCAATCATTGTTCAGTCAACATTTCAGATTGCTACAGCCATACTTTGGGCTGCAGGTCTCGGTTTCTTAGGTCTTGGCGCCCAACCGCCCGATCCCGAGTGGGGGGCTATGCTCAGCAAGGGCAGGGAGTATATCCGTACTGCCCATCACCTGACAACCTATCCCGGGCTGGCCATATTATTCATGGTTTTAGGCTTTAACCTGATCGGTGACGGCCTGCGCGATGCGCTGGACCCGCGTTCAAGAAAACACCGCTAATCTAAATGGGCAAACCGTAATAGTTAGCGTAAATGAGATAAAGGATGGGTAATGATGGACTACTTGCTAAAGGTTGAAGGGCTCAAGACAACATTTTATACCGATGATGCCGTTATCCGCGCAGTCGACGGCGTTTCGTTTAATGTTAAACCAGGCGAAGTTGTCGGCCTGGTTGGTGAGTCTGGTTGCGGAAAAAGTGTTATATCCTTAAGCATTATGAGACTGATTTATTATCCCCCCGGCAAAATTGAAGATGGCAAAATCATCTTTGACGGGCGCGACCTGCTTGGCTTAGAAGAAAAAGAGATGCGCCGGATCCGTGGCAACGACATTGCCATGATTTTTCAGGAACCGATGACCTCGTTTAACCCGGTTTACAAGATTGGCGACCAGGTTGGCGAAGCGATCCGTCTGCACCAGGGGCTTGATAAGGCCGCCGCCTGGCATCAAGCGACTAGAATGCTTGAACTGGTCGGCATACCCAGGCCGGACGAGGTTGTTAATGATTATCCTCACCAGTTAAGCGGTGGCATGCGCCAGCGAGCCATGATCGCCATGGCTTTATCGTGTAACCCTAAACTATTAATTGCTGATGAGCCAACGACTGCGCTTGATGTTACTATCCAGGCGCAAATTCTTGAACTGATGAAAGATTTAAGAGAAAAGATCAATACCGCTATTATATTTATTACCCACGACCTTGGTGTTATTGCCGAAATGGCCCAGCATGTTGTGGTTATGTATTCGGGTAAAATAGTTGAGGATACTAATGTGCACTCTATTTTTAGCGAGCCGCTGCACCCCTACACCGCTGGATTGATTCGCTCTAAGCCCAAACTTGAAGAGGAAAAAGAGGTGCTTGAATTTATATCCGGCACTGTGCCAAACCCGATGGAAATGCCTGTAGGCTGCGCTTTTCATCCCCGCTGCCCCGAGGTAATGGATATCTGTCGCCGTGAGATGCCAGAACTGCTTGAACCGAAACCGCGGCACCTGGTCAGGTGCTGGCTCTATCAGAAAGAGAAAGCCAGGGGGGTGACATAGATGACTACCCTGCAGCCAATGCTTGAAGTTAAGGGCTTAAAGAAGTATTTTCCAGTAAAAACCGGGGTTTTCACCAAGGTTGTCGGCCACGTTAAAGCTGTCGATGGGATAGACCTGCGCATATACCCGGGTGAAACTTACGGGCTGGTCGGTGAGTCGGGTTGCGGTAAATCTACTGCCGGGCTGACCATTTTAAGAATGATTAGCCCCACCGGTGGCAGTGTGTTTTATAAAGGCCGCGATGTTTTTGCCATGGGTAAGGAAGAAATGCGAACTTTGCGCAAAGATATGCAGATTATTTTTCAGGATCCCTTTAGCTCACTGAACCCGAGGATGAGCATCGGCGAGGCAATCGGCGAGTCGCTCGAGGTTCACGGTATCGCCCGTGGCAGCGAGAGGCGCGAGAAAGTTGAAGCAATTTTAAAGGTGTGCGGCCTCGATTCTTACCATTACCGTCGCTATCCGCACGAGTTTTCCGGCGGGCAGCGCCAGCGGGTGGTTATCGCCAGGGCTTTGGTGTTGGAACCGCAGTTTATTGTGGCCGATGAGCCAATTTCGGCCCTTGACGTTTCGATCCAGTCCCAGATTATCAACCTTTTAGAGGAGCTTCAGGACAAATTTGGCCTTACCTTCCTCTTTATTTCACACGACCTGAGCGTGGTTAAACATATAGCCGACCGGGTTGGCGTAATGTATCTGGGCAGAATTGTCGAAGATGCGCCTAAAAAAGAGTTTTATGCAACACCCCTGCACCCATACTCGCAGGCTTTGCTATCAGCCGTACCTTCAATGCTGCCTGCGGTCAAAAAAGAGCGGGTAATTCTTAAAGGCGATGTTCCAAGCCCGTCAAACCCGCCTTCAGGGTGCACCTTCCACACCCGCTGCCCCCGGGCGGAAGAAATCTGCTCGCAAGTGATCCCTGTCCTAAAAAAAGTAGGCCCCGATCACTACGCTTCCTGCCACCTGGTAAAGGAAGCAACCTGAGCGGCTAAAACTTAAACAATCTGGCTCGTCAAGATAGATGGTTCAATATAAGCAGGAGGTAACTACAATGGCGAAAGCGCCCGAACAAATTTTAAGCGATTTAATCCGTATCGACAGCTCTAACCCACCCGGTAACGAAACTGCTGTGGCTCTTTATCTGAAGAAGCTTTTTGAAGCTGCCGGGGTTAAAGTTGAAATAATCGAACCAGAAGAGGGTCGGGGCAGCTTCATTGCCCGTATCGGCTCCGGCCCGAAAAAACTGCTCTTTGTTTCGCACTCCGATGTGGTTCCCGTCGGAGACGGATGGGATTTCGAGCCCTTTTCCGGCGAAATCAGGGACGGGGTTATTTACGGCCGGGGCGCGCTTGACTGTAAAGATCTGATGGCAGCCCAGGTTTCGGCCGCGCTGCAG
>CAYWDA010000002.1:0-2068 GCA_964456945.1 uncultured Syntrophomonadaceae bacterium | reverse complement strand
AATGCCGCTATTGCTTATGCCATAAACAAATATATTGAAACAACAGGCGACTATTCCCTGATGATCGACTTTGGGGCGGAAATTTTATTTGAAACGGCCCGCCTGTGGGAGGACCTGGGCACCTATGTGCCCCGGAAGGGCAACCGTTTCTGCTTCAATGAAGTTACCGGTCCTGATGAGTATTCAGCCCTGGTTAATAATAATTGTTACACCAATTTAATGGCACAGTGGCACCTGCGCTGTGCTTACGAAACTGCCCAATTCATGAAGCAGAACCACCCTGAAGAATACCGTTCCATCGCAATAAAAATAGACCTGCAGGATGAAGAACTGCAGGCGTGGATCCTCGCTGCAGAATATATGTACGTGCCATACGATGAAACGATGCAGATACATCCCCAGGATGACGGATTTCTCGATAAGGAAATCTGGGATTTTTCAACAATGCCGAAAGATAAATACCCCTTGCTGCTATATTACCATCCACTTGTTATCTACCGCTACCAGGTATGCAAGCAGCCCGATGTGATTCTGGCCCACCTCCTTTTGGGAGACCACTTCAACCTGCAGCAAAAACGGCGTGACTACGACTACTACGAGCCGATTACGACCCATGATTCGACATTATCACCATCGATATTTAGTATTGTCTCTTCTGAGCTTGGTTACCGGGACGATGCCTACCGGTTTTTCACGATTTCGGCCAGGTTAGACCTTGATAATATTATGAATGCCACGCACTTCGGCATCCATATAGCCAATATGGCCGGAACCTGGCTCTCCCTGACAAATGGATTTGCCGGAATGCGAACCAAGGCGGGCAAATTAAGCTTTGATCCATACCTTCCCGAGCAATTAAGCAGCTATAGTTTCAGGGTAACTTTTCAGGATCGCAGAATTGAGATAACTGTAAAAGAAAACATGGCCAACTACAAATTACTGGCGGGAGAGAAGATCAGCTTTACTCACCATGGTGAAATGGTTGTTCTTGAAGAAGGTGAAAGTGCCATTCAGAGTTTAAGCGATCAAGGAAATATGTAAACAGTACTTTTTAAGGTGGTGATGGTTAAATGGTTCTAAAAGCTTTTATCTTTGATCTTGACGGGGTTATAACAGATACAGCCGAATATCACTATCTGGCCTGGAAGCGACTGGCTGATGAAGAAAACATTGCTTTTTCCAGGAAAGATAACGAAAAACTGCGCGGTGTTTCACGCCGGGCTTCCCTGGGATTGATCTTAAAAGGCCGCCAGATGTCAGAGGAAAACATAGTTGAGTTTATGGACCGTAAAAACAGCTACTACCAGTCATATTTGGAAGATATCACTCACAAAGATTTATTGCCAGGCTCACTTGCTCTTCTGAAGAAACTTCAGTCAATGTTTTACAAACTGGCCCTTGCTTCTGCCAGTAAAAATGCCCGAAAAGTTATCCGGCAACTTGGCATTGCTTCTTATTTTGCAGTGATTGCCGATGGCCATAGCGTTGAAAAAACCAAACCGGCTCCTGATATTTTTCTTTACACAGCCCGCCATTTATCTCTGCCGCCGGAAGCTTGCCTGGTGGTTGAAGATGCTGAAGCCGGTATTGCCGCTGCCCGCGCAGCAGGAATGGCGACCATCGGTATCGGCCCGCCTGAAAGAGTCGGTGCAGCAGATTATATCTATCCTTCGGTAGAGGCAATCAGGCTGGAAGATATTCTTTAATGCAAACATGCACTGTTAAATAGAGCAGAGTTTATAAAGCCTCGATAGAGCTCAGCAATTTCCTGACCTGCCTGGAAGATTCCAGAAAATAACGTGCACTGGTATGGGGAGCAAACCCTACTTTAATGCTCCAGGCGGTATCTGGCAGCACCGAAAACAGATCCTCGTCCGTCCAATCGTCACCTATAGCCAGAATAAAATCCCAGTTGTCTGCTTTTCCCAACCAGTGTAATGCAGCTTTGCCTTTGTTGACTCCAACCGGCTTTACTTCCAAAACTTTTTTACCCTGCATTACTTGCAAATCAGTTCCCGAAAGATTATCGTGGAGTGCATCTGCCAGTTCTTTTGACCTTAAACTGCCC
>CAYWDA010000001.1:0-3881 GCA_964456945.1 uncultured Syntrophomonadaceae bacterium | reverse complement strand
AGCCGCAGAAGCTCGCGCAGGAGCACTCCCCGTAAGCCGAAGAAAGACCAGACCAAACAGGGACTGGTTGTTTTAGCCCTTGTAATCGCTTTCGGCGTTTACCTGTTCTCACTTTCATCCGTTCTAGGTATCTTTTGGTTTACCGGAATAGCCTTCGGTTTTATTTTGCGACGCAGCAATTTCTGTTTCACCGCGGCAATGCGTGACCCGCTGCTGACCGGCAGTACATCACTGGCCCGCGCAGTCATAATTGCGATTGCCATAACTTCGGTTGGTTTTTTTCTGCTCCAGTATAGCGCCAACCTACGTGGCCTGCCTATTCCAGGCATGGGCTTTGTTGTTCCAATTAGTTTTGCAACTATAGCCGGAGGGATTATTTTTGGCGTCGGTATGGTTCTTGCAGGAGGCTGTGCCTCGGGAACCCTGATGCGAATCGGCGAAGGTTTTGGAATGCAGATGCTTTCGATTGTCTTTTTTGTAATCGGTTCCTTCTGGGCTGCCAGGGATATGGGCTGGTGGACCCTTAATTTTATCAGCAACGGTCCACGTATTCACCTACCTGAAGTTTTAGGGTGGGCCGGAGCAATTATAGTACAGCTGGCTGTTCTGGCAGCGTTATATTTCCTGGCCAACAAATGGGAAAAACGCGGCCAGGAAAATTAATACAATAAAAAACAAAATTCAGGAGGTTTTTACAATGGCAGAATTTGAACTTGATTGTTTAGGAGAAGCTTGCCCGATTCCTTTGGTCAAAGCAGAAAACAAAATGAAGGAGCTTGCAGTTGGTGACACCCTGATTGTAATCATTGACCACAGCTGTGCCCTGAAAAATGTTCCTGAGTGGGGCCGCAAAAACAACCATATCGTTGAAGTTGAAGAGTCCGGCGACGGCGAGTGGGAGATTTTCATCGAAAAATCTGCTTAACCGGAGGTAAGCTGCTATGGATATTAAAAATCATAAAATTTACAAGGCGGTCTTTAAAAACCCCTGGACCTACGTTACCGGTGCTATTCTGCTCTCGGTATTTCAAATCATCACCATGGCCACTACTGACAGCGCCTGGGGTGTAACCGGTCCACTGGCTTTTTGGGCAGCCTGGGTTTTCGAGTTTCTGGGCGGCAGTGTTGAAAAGTGGTACTTTTTCAGCACCAGCAGCGCCCAGGCCGCGCTTGAAAGAACTTTCTTTACTGACCCCGCAACATTGCGCAACCTGGGTGTAATCTTTGGTGCATTGTTGGCTACCCTGCTCGCATCGCAGTTTAAATTTAAAAAGATTAAAGATTTCCGGCAGGTAACCGCTGCTGTTATTGGCGGTTTGCTCATGGGTTACGGGGCAAGAATCGCTTTTGGCTGTAATATTGGCGCTTTTTATAGTGGCATATCAGTGCTTTCAGTATCAGGCTGGGTTTTCGCCGTTTTCCTTTTCGTCGGCGCCTTCCTGGGCAGCAGACTGCTGGTAAAGTATTTCCTGTAAGTCTTTCCCGGAAGTTAGTTAGCAAATTAAATATACGCTTTGAAAGGAGAGCATTATCATGAGCAGGCCTGAAAGAAGTCGCGAAAAAACAGTCGAACAGATTGATGTGGCAATCATCGGTGGAGGGCCCGGCGGTTTGACTGCCGGCATCTACTGCGGTAGAGCAAACCTGAACACGGTGATTATTGAAAAAGCGCTGGTTGGTGGATTGGCGACCTATACCAACGATATTGAAAACTACCCGGGCTTCGTTAATGGAGCTACCGGCAATGATTTGATGAAATATTTTCAGGATCAGGCAAAGCGTTTCAATGTAAAGTTTAAGCTGACCGATGTTAAAAGTATTCAGCTCGAAGGACCGGTTAAAATAGTTGACACCGCACGGACCCGCTATGAAGCAAAAGCAGTAATCGTTGCCAGTGGCGGCAAGCCCAGGCTCACCGGGGCAAAAGGAGAGGCAGATTATCTTTATGACAAAGGGATTGCCTTCTGTGCAACCTGTGATGCCGCTGCTAATAAGGATAAAGTAGTTATGGTCATTGGCAGCGGTGACGCCGCAATTGAAGAAGGAATGTTCCTGACCAAATTCGCCAGTAAGGTTATTGTTTCGGTTATTCATGATGAAGGGATCATGGACTGTAATGAAATTGCCAAAGCTGAAGCGCTGTCCAACCCGAAGATGGAGTTTATTTGGAATACCGTGGTTGACGAATTCAAAGGTGATGAACACCTGAATACGATAGTTCTGAAAAATGTTAAGAGCGGAGAACTGATTCCGGTTACCGTTGACTCATGTTTCCTCTTTATCGGCTACACCCCAAACAGTGAACTGTTTGAAGGTATTCTCGACATGACCCCCAGGGGTTACCTGTTGACCAACGACAAGATGGAAACCAATATTAAAGGTGTATTTGCCGCAGGAGATATCCGCGAAAAGTTTTTAAGGCAGGTTGCCACTTCCGTTGGCGACGGCGCTATCGCCGGTTTCGCGGCTGAAAAATATATTGCCGAAGAAGAAACCTTCCACAGCCAGATCATGGAGAGCGAAGGAAAAATCAACCTGGTTTATGTTTACAATGCGACAGATCAGTGCTGTCTGGAAAACCTGGCCATTCTTGAAAAATTCGAAACTGAATTCCCCGAGCGCTGTAAACTGGTCCGGGTTGATGTCTACAAATCTAACGGTATTGCCAAGCGCCTTGATATTGAGGATGTGCCAAGTGTGGCATTGGTAAAAGACGGGCAAGTGCTGAGAGTGCTTGAGGGTAATCTGTCGCGGGATCTCTTGTTGGCCAGCATGGCAGAAGAGAAAACAGCTTAAAGTTAGGAATGTTTGAAAAAGCTTACTTGCAATGGCAGCAGAAGTAATGTTTGCAGCCTTGACAATAAACTAAACATAAAAAGAAGGGAAGTTAATAATGAAAAAGACCCATTTACTGCTTTTACTGTTTGCCGCTGTTCTGATGCTGTTCAGCGTTTTCGGCTGTGCCGAAACCGCAGTTGAAGAGCCCCCGGTTGACGAAGCACCTGTTGAAGAAGCTCCCGTTGAAGAAGTAGCTTTAGACGCCGAAGTTGTTTTAGTGGATGCAGCTGTGGCCTATTTTGACCACGTAGCCGCTGGAAACAACAACATGACCAACTACAATGACATCAAAGCAATGGTCGATGCAGACCCCGAATCTTACCTGATTATCGATATGAGAACTGCTGAAGATTTCGAAGCAGGCCATATTCCCGGTTCTGTATTTGCCGACAGAGGAGAAGTTGCTGCCCTGATGAGCCGCATTCCTCAGGATAAACCAGTCTTTATCGCTTGCTTTACCGGGCAGAATGCCGGATATACAGCAGCTTACCTGCGCATGGCCGGATTCGAAAATGTAACCACCATGCTTTACGGCATTACCATTGGCTGGGTTGAGCAGGGTGGTTTCAGCCTTGACGAAACCGGTATGATGCACCTCGATGAAATGCCTGAAGTATCGGCCCCTGCAACCCCTGAAGAAGAAATCATCTGGGCCAGGGCCGCTGAATACGGCGCAGAAATAGCCGAAGGCAAAGTTGGCTTTATCGCTCTTGACGCACATGAAGAGTTCTACAACAACCTGCAGGCTGACCCTGCATCAGCAGTAATGTATGACATTCGTGCTGCAACAGGCGGAGACCACGACTATGACAAGTATCACATTGAGCATTCTGTAAACGTTCCCTTTGGGAAGTTCGGTTCTGTCTTAGGCGAAATTCCGACTGACGTTCCGGTTGTTCTTGGCTGCTATTCGGGCCAGACCGCTGCCCAGACCCTGGGCGTGCTGAGAATGCTTGGCTTTGACAATGCTCGCAGCCTGCTTTACGGCATACGTGACGGCTGGGTTCAGAAAAACGACCTGCCTGTAGTAACCCCTTAACTAA